>NZ_JAWDXO010000020.1 GCF_032477075.1 Fusobacterium sp.
TATAAGAAAGACAAGACATGCAGTAGCAGCAGGACTTTTAGCAGATCTGGCAGGATTATTAACAGCAGTATGGATTTGTAATATAATGTTTAGATAAAATAAAAATAACTGAGAATGGTTAAAATATTGAATTAGAGTCTAGGAATGTTTGAATATATATGCTAAAAAAATTCCAAAACTATATTTTTATATAAATCATTCTCTTTTTTTATTTAAAAAACAGAAAAATTTTTAAAATATCTGTTATAATATAAATGAGTTTTTAATAATATTATTAAAAAAGTTAAAATATAAAAAAATGAGGTGTTTTTATGGTAAAATTTGATCCTAAAAAGTATGCAGTAACATTAAAACTTGTTTTTCTAAAAGCAGTCTATGAAATTTTTCCAGATATCGAAGTAGAAATAGAACATTCTTTAAATAATGGAACATATGGAACTGTAACAAAGGGTGAAAAAATAACTGAAGAAGGTATTAAAAAAATAGATAAAAAAATGCAGGAAATAATAAAAAAAGATTATCCAATATTATTAGTATGTCAAGATAATGATGTTTTAAAAAGCAGAAGCAATGATATATTAAGAAAAGATATAAGAGTACTGCTTGAGAATTCTGGATGGACAGGAATGATGGAATATGAAATAAATGGATATTTTGATTTTGTTTATGAAGAACCATATCCTTCAACTGGAAATGTAAAATTATATGAAATTTCTCTATATAATGGTGGTTTTTTAATAAAATATCCAACAAAAGCTCCTGATGAACTTCCACCATATATAGATAATCCTAAAATGGCAAAAGTGTTTCAGGAAACTGGACAATGGAATAATATCTTAGATATATCAACAATTGGAACATTAAATGAAAAGATATTAAAAGGAGAAATTCCAGAATTGATTAGAATAAATGAAGCTCTTCACCATAAAAATATTAGCAAAATAGCAGATCAGATAACAGAAAATAAAGATATAAAACTGGTAACTATTGCTGGGCCTTCATCTTCTGGAAAAACAACTTTCAGTAAAAGATTATATCTTCATTTGAGAGCTAATGAAATAACTCCTATAATAATATCTTTAGATGATTATTATATTGGAAGAAAAAATGTTCCTCTTGATGAAGATGGAAATAAAGACTATGAAACTATTGAAGCTCTTGATTTGGAATTACTGAATGAAAATCTGAGAGAACTTGTGGCTGGGAAAGAGGTGGAAATACCAGAATATAATTTTGTAAGTGGAGAGAGAGAAAAAACAGGAAAATTGATGAAAGTTCCTGAACATGGACTTATAATTATAGAGGGAATACATGGGCTTAATGAAAAATTGACTGCATCAATACCTAAGAAAAATAAATTTAAAATATATATAAGTTGTTTAACACAGCTGAATATAGATAGACATAACAGAATAGCAACAAGTGATGTTAGAAAAATAAGACGTTTAGTAAGAGACAGTATGGCTAGAAATACCTTTGTTGAAGAAACTATTGCTATGTGGAATTCTGTAAGAAAAGGAGAAGAGAAATATATTTTTCCATTTCAAGAAGATGCAGATGTAATGTTTAATTCTAATCTAGTATATGAATTAGGAGTGTTAAAGAGATATGCTATAAGAGAATTGATAAAGATAAAAGTAGACAGTCCTTATTATGAAGAGGCAAAAAGACTTATGAAATTTTTGTATTGTTTTGTTGATATAGATTCTAAATATATTCCAGATGACTCAATACTTAAAGAATTTATTGGGGATAGTATTTTTTATAAATATTAAAAAAGATGATTTTAAATGAGGCTGTTGGAAGTTAGCAATTTAATTTACTAATTTCTATAGCCTCTTTTTCTTTTAGAAATCATTTTATAGATTTCTACTAATTTTTGCTCATTTAAAATGTTTTTATAATATAAAATCCTGTCAATATTTTCATAAAGACAGGATAATTATAGATTTATTCAGCATATAATTCTTCTAATCTTTGCTGCACATTTTCATCTTCAAGATATTCATCATAGCTCATCATCTTATCAAGAATTCCATTAGGAGTTATCTCAATGATTCTATTAGCAACTGTTTGAATAAATTCATGATCATGAGCTCCAAACAGGATAGTTCCTTTAAAGTTGATAAGAGCCTTATTTAATGATGTAATAGATTCTAGGTCTAAATGGTCATTTGGATTATCAAACATAAGTACATTAGCATTTGTGAGCATCATTCTAGAAAGCATACATCTTACTTTTTCTCCCCCTGAAAGAACTGTACAGCTTTTCATTGCCTCTTCACCTGTAAAAAGCATTCTTCCTAAGAAACCTCTTACAAAAACATCATGTTGATCAGGTGAATAAGGTCTTAACCAGTCTATAAGGTTAAGATTTTTATTTTCAAAGAATTTAGTATTGTCTTTAGGCATATAAGCTTGAGTTGTAGTAACTCCCCAAGTATATGTACCAGAGTCAGCTTCCATTTCTCCAGCCAATATAGATAGTAAAGTTGTTTTGACAATATCATTTTTAGCAAGAAAAACAACTTTGTCCCCTGTATTGATAGTGAATGTAAGGTTATCAAGTATTTTAATTCCATCAATAGTTTTAGTGAGATTTTCAACTTTAAGAAGATTGTTTCCAGCTTCTCTTTCTTGTTTGAATTCAATAAATGGATACTTTCTATTTGATACCTGCATATCTTCTAATTGAAGTTTATCAAGAAGTTTCTTTCTTGAAGTAGCCTGTCTAGATTTAGAAGCATTGGCACTGAATCTAGCAATGAATTCCTGTAATTCTTGTCTTTTTTGTTCAATTTTCTTATTTTTAGAAGAAAGAAGTTTTACCATAAGTTCATTTGATTCATACCAGAAATCATAATTTCCTACATACATTTTAACTTTTCCATAATCTATGTCAGTAATGTGAGTACATACTTTATTTAAAAAGTGTCTGTCATGAGATACAACTATAACAGTAGTATTATCAAGATCCATAAGGAAATTCTCCAACCAAGAGATAGCTTTGATGTCAAGTCCATTAGTAGGTTCATCTAAAAGAAGTACATCTGGCTGTCCAAACAAAGCCTGTGCCAAAAGTATTTTAACTTTTTCAGGTTCAGTAAGTTCTTTCATAAGTTTGTGATGAGAGTTGATTCCTATACCTAATCCCATCAAAAGAGTCTCAGCTTCAGTTTCAGCTTCCCAACCATTTAACTCAGCAAATTCTCCTTCTAATTCAGCAGCTCTTAAACCATCTTCATCAGTAAATTCACTTTTTGCATATATAGCATTTTTTTCTACAATAATATCCCAAAGTTTTTTATGTCCCATAAGAACTACATTAAGTACTTCATCTTCTTCATGGGCAAAGTGATCCTGCTTTAACACTGCCATTCTTTTATTTTTTTTATCAAAAATTATTTCCCCTTCTGTAGGATCAAGATCTCCAGAAAGTATTTTAACAAATGTAGATTTTCCAGCACCATTTGCTCCTATAAGACCATAACAGTTTCCAGGAGTAAATTTAAGATTGACATCTTCAAATAGTTTTCTTCCAGAAAATCTCATTCCAAGATTACTAGTAGCTATCATTTAATATATATCCTCCTATAAATTTTACTTTTATACATATTCAAAAAATCATTATATTATACCATAATTATTGACAATTTAGCAATAGAAGTTTAAGTTATATTAAAATATTTACTCAGCTTATTTTTTTAAATCTTATCTCTGAAAATGAAAAAGTTTGAAAGAAGTTATTAAAAATATGATATAATATTACATCAAAGCAAAATTTCAGAGAGGTAAAAATGCCAAAATTATTTGATAGTATAAATATAAAAAATATAAAAATAAGAAATAGAATAGTTCTTCCACCATTAGTAAGATTTTCAATGGTAGGAAAAGATGGTTTTGTCACAGACAGAGTAGTAGAATGGTATAAAGATGTTTGTGCTGGAGGAATTGGGCTGGTAATAGTAGAAGCCTCTGCTGTGGCAGAAGATGGAAAGCTGAGAGATAATCAGCTGGGGCTATGGGATGACAAATTTATAGCTGGACTTAAAAGAATAGCAGATATTTGTCATGAGTATGATGTTCCAGTCCTTATACAACTTCATCATGCAGGTTTTAAAGAGGGGATAAAAGATGTACCTGAGTATCTTTTAGATGAAATATTGGAAAGCTTTAAAAAAGCTTTTAAGAGGGCGAGAGAAGCAAGCTTTGATGGAATAGAAATTCATGGGGCACATACTTATCTTATATCACAGTTAAATTCTAGATTATGGAACTTACGAGAAGATAAATATGGTGGAACTTTTGAAAAGAGAATGTATTTTTCAAAAAAACTTATAGAAGAAACAAGAGAGATTTTTGATGATGATTTTATTTTAGGTTATAGAATGGGAGGAAATGAACCTGAATTAAAAGATGGGATAGAAATAGCAAAATATTTAGAAAAACTTGGAGTAGATATACTTCATATTTCAAGTGGTGTTCCAGATCCAAGATTTAAACAAGAAAGAAAGATAGAAATTCCAGCAGAATTTCCTTTGGATTGGGTAATATATATGGGGACAGAAATAAAAAAGAATGTAAATATACCTGTGATTGGGGTAAGAAAAATAAAGAAAGAAATAGAGGCAAGCTGGCTTATAGAAAATGAACTTTTAGATTTTGTAGCAGTGGGAAGAGCTGTAATAGCAAAGCCTAATTGGGCAGAAGCAGCCAAAAAGGAGTATGAAAAAAGAAATGGAGCTAAAAAGTCTTGATATATTTTGTGAGATAATAGATAATTTTGGTGATATTGGAGTAGTTTACAGGCTAGGAAAGGAATTTAGAAGGATATTTGGAGAAAATATAAAAATAAGAATTATACTTAACAGACTTGATGAATTTATTAATATAAATTCAAAGGTAAAAAATATTTCCAATCAAGAGATAGACGGAATTCAATATGTTACATATGAATATGTAGAGAAAAATATGTGTACTTTTTTTACTGCAAATGTTATAATAGAAGCCTTTGGGTGTACAATACCTGAGGAGTATATGAATGAAGCTTATGAGAATTCAGAACTGTTGATAAATCTAGAATATCTTTCAGCAGAAGATTGGATAGAAAGCTGTCATTTACAGGAATCACCAAGTGGAAAGGGTAAATTAAAAAAGGTATTTTTTATGCCTGGATTTACTGAAAAAAGTGGAGGAATAATAGCAGATTCACTTTATCTTGAGAGAATAAAAAAAGTAATTGAAAATAAAGAATACTATAAAAGAAAATATCTTGCAGAAATAGAAAATTTAGATAACAAAATTATAGGAACACTATTTTCATATGAGAAAAACTTTGCGCCACTGCTGAGAGATTTAAAGTCTTTAGATAAAGAAATAGTTATTTTAGCTATGGGAGAAAAGACACAGAAAGGGTTTGAAAACTTTTTTGAGAAAAATTTTATAGAAAAGCTTGGAAATATTTATAAATATGGTAAAATAGAGGTACAGTTCTACAAATTTTTAAGTCAGGAAGATTATGAAGAATTGATAAATCTGACAGATTTTAATTTTGTAAGAGGTGAGGACTCATTTATCAGGGCAGTACTCACAGGAAAGCCTTATTTATGGCATATTTACTGTCAGGAAAACTATGCCCATATGGACAAAATAGAGGGGTTCTTAGATAAATATCACAGGCAGTTAAAAGAAGCAGCTTCAGAAAAATATTTATCTGAATATAAAAAGCTTTTTAAAGATTACAATTTTAGAAGAGAAAATTCTTTAGAAGAAGGAAAAGAGGAATATTTATTTTTCTTCAATAATCTGAAGGAGATAGAAAGATACAATTCACTATTTAGAGATTTTCTTATCTCAAACTGTAATCTTATAAATAAAATAAAAGATTTTATAGAGAAATTTTAGGAGGTCAAAAATGAAAATAGCTCAAGAATTAAGAGCAGGAAGTACAATTAAAATTGGAAATGATCCATTTGTAGTTCTAAAATCAGAGTATAACAAATCAGGAAGAAATGCTGCAGTGGTAAAATTTAAGATGAAAAATCTATTAAATGGAAATATTTCAGATGCTGTTTATAAAGCAGATGAAAAAATGGATGATATCAGACTTGATAAAATTAAAACAGTTTATTCTTACAATGATGGAAGTTTCTATGTATTTTCAAATCCAGAAACTTGGGATCAAGTGGAGCTTAAGGAAGAAGATTTAGGAGATGCTATTAATTATTTAGAAGAAGGAATGGAATTAGATGTAATATACTATGAATCTACTCCAGTTGCAGTAGAATTACCTACTTTTCTTGAAAGACAAGTTGAATATACTGAACCAGGTCTGAGAGGAGATACTACTGGAAAAGTAATGAAGCCAGCTAGAATCAATACTGGATTTGAAGTTCAAGTGCCTCTATTTGTTGAACAAGGTGAGTGGATTAAAATAGATACTAGAACAAATGAATATGTAGAGAGAATCAAAAAATAATTTTAAATAAAGGCTGATCAAATGACTTGGGTCAGCTTTTTAATTATATTAATTAAGTGGGGTCAGTATGAATAGGAATAAATTTGATGCTATTTTAGAAAAAATAATAAAAGTTCATGGAGTGAAAATAGATAGGCAGAACTTTTTAAATAAAGAACTATCTAAATATTTTTCTGAAGATGTAGTAAAAAAAGCTATTCACAATAATCCAGCTATTGCAGGAATAGGAGTTTCTGAAATAAATAAAATAGCAGACAAGGTAATAGCATATGAAATAAGACAATCTACCCTTATTTCAACAATCATAGGTATTCCTGGAGGAATAGCTGTTGCAGGAACTATTGCTATTGATATTACTCAATATTTAGGACATATAATTAGAATAACTCAAAAGTTAGCTTATCTTTATGGCTGGAAAGATATGTTTGATAATAATGAGGAATTGAGCAAAGATACTATTGAGCATATGACTCTCTTTATGGGTGTGATGTTTGGAGTAGATTTGGCAGATAATGCTGTGGTCAAGCTTGCTCAAAGTGCTGCTTTAAATATTGAGAAGAAAATATTACAGAGAGCCTTGACAAGAAGTGCTGTATATCCAATAATCAAAAAAGCTGCATCTATATTAGGGATGAGAATCAGTCAGCAAAGTTTTTTTGCAGGAGTAGGAAAAACTATTCCTTATATAGGAGGTGTGGTTTCAGGAATAGTTACTTATATAACAATGAAACCCCTTGCTTTTAATTTGCAGGAAGCTTTATCTGAACTTCCTTTGGCAGATATAAGTTTTTATAAAAACTAGGTAATAAAAAGGATGATTTTTTAAGCATCCTTTTTATTTTTGATATATAAATTTTTAATGTAAAAATTTAAAAGTTATATTATTTCATAAATATTCATTATGCTTTTCATTTTCCTCATCTTCGTCCTCGTTTTCTTCACCGTATTTTTCAGGATTTAAGTAAATATGTTTATATGAAAGTTTTTTGAAAAGCTGATATAGAAATGAATTTATAAACATTCCAATAACTCCTCTGATAACAAGAATAATCATAAGCATATGTTCCAATTTAAAATTAAAATCTTGATAATATTTTAAATATTGTGCTGGTAAAATTAAAATGAGAGAGACAACAGTTGATAAAGCAGCAGAAGCCACCCAAGTTGAAACAAGAAATACTAAAAAATATGCAAATTTATAGTATCTGTCCATTTTAAAATATACAACATATGCAGCTAAAAAGAAAAATCCAAGAATAATACCAACAATATTAGTATTGTGGTAAAGGAGAAAACTGAGCCAGTAAGTCCCTGCTGTAATAAGCAGATAAATTCCTGATATTCCAAGAATAAAATAATCAAAATATTTTTCTTTTTCTCTCTCATAACATTCTTTTATATTTTTTTTTCATCATTTCTTTTTCCTCCAATTAATCTTTTATTTTAAATTATACCATTTTATTTTTTAAAATAAATCATTTTTAGTATTTCAAATGAAAAAAGATCAGATAAACTGATCCTTTTCATACTTTAAATTTAATTTCTTTTTATTCCTTGAGAAGCATTAAGAACAGCTAGTAGAGATACTCCAACATCTGAAAATATTGCCATCCACATGTTTGCTATACCAAATACTCCAAGTATCATAACTATAACTTTTATTCCAAGTGCCATAATTATATTCTGCATAACAACCTTTTTATTTTGCTTTGCTATTTTTAATAATTCAAGTATTTTAAAAGGTTCATCTTTCATTATAACAACATCAGCAGCTTCTATAGCTATATCACTACCTACTCCACCCATTGCTATTCCTACATCAGCTAGAGATAATACAGGAGCATCATTGACACCATCTCCTACAAAAACAACACCTTTATTATTTTTAGATTTGATTTCTTCAAGTTTGCTTACTTTATTTTGTGGTAATAGTTGAGAATATATATTTTCAGGATTTAATCCAAGTTTTTCTCCAACTACTGCACCTATTCTGTCACTGTCTCCAGTAAGCATATAGCTTTGAATACCAGATTTTTTTAATCCTTCTATAGTCATAGGAGAATCTTCTTTTATTTCATCTGAAATATATATATATCCTAGAAATACATTATCTTGTGCTACATAAAGAACAGTACCAGCATAGTGTTTTTCTTCAACTTCTATATTATATTCTTTCATAAGTTTATAGTTACCTATAAGTATCATTTTGCCTTCATAATAAGAAAGTACTCCAAATCCAGAAAGTTCTTTGTAACCTTCTATATATTCTTCATTTACTTCTATATTTCCATAACTTATAATAGCCTTTCCTATTGGATGATTAGAATAGAATTCACCTATTTTAGCTGTTTTTAAAAGATTATCTTCATTTCCGTTTACGGCTTCAAGTTTATCTATTTTAAATTTACCTTTAGTAAGAGTACCAGTCTTGTCAAAAACAACAGTACTTATTGCAGTAAGGGCCTCAAGGTAATTTCCACCTTTAATAAGAATACCACTTTTAGAAGCTTTTCCTATACTGCTGAAGAAAGTAAGAGGTACAGACAATACCAATGCACATGGACAAGATATAACAAGGAATATTAATGCTCTTCCAAACCACATATTGAAATTACCAAATAATGCTGGAAATCCTAGTCCAACTATCAGAGCTATTGCCACAACTATTGGAGTATAATATCTGGCAAATTTTGTAATAAACTTTTCTGATTCAGCTTTTTTATTACCTGCATTTTCTACCATTTCTATTATTTTATTGATAGTAGAATCATTGAAAAGCTTTGTGACTTTTACTTCAAGAACTCCAGCACCATTTAAACTTCCGCTTAGAACCTCACTGTTTACAGTCACATCAGCAGGAACAGATTCTCCAGTAAGAGCAGCAGTATTCAAATCACTTTCACCTTTTACAACAATTCCATCTACTGGAACTTTTTCTCCAGATTTTATAATTATAATATCTCCAATTTTTAATTTTTTTGGAGAAATTTTTATTACTTCACCATTTTTATCTCTTATATTTGCATAATCAGGTCTTATGTCTAAAAGCTTTTCAATAGATTTTCTTGAATTTTTTACAGCTGATTCTTGGAAGTATTCTCCAACCTTGTAGAAAAGCATTACTCCAACTGCTTCAGTTGTTTCGCCAAGATAAAATGCTCCAAATGTAGCAATAGTCATTAAGAAATTTTCATCAAGAAAGTTACCTTTTGTAATATTCTTAAATGATTTGAGAACTACATCACCACCTAAAATAATGTATGCTGCTATTGAAACACCTAATTTTATCATAGGAAAAGGTTTGAGAAAAATAGAAATAATAAATAAAACAGCTCCAATAATTAAAAGTAATTTTTCTCTTTTCTCTTCAGCTTTTTCTAATGCTAATTCTTTTTCTCTTTTGGCTCTTGCTTCATCATTATCAGCTTCAGTTTCAGCTTTGTATATTAGAGTTCCAGGTTCTAATTTATCAGCTATTGTATTTACTTGCTCTAAGAAACTTTCTTCATCAAAAGATGGATCAGTTTCAACAGTTATATTTTTCTTATAAAGATCAAGATTACTATTAATAACACCTTTCAGTTTAGAACTTTCATGCTGTATTTTAGCAGCACATCCAGCACAACCTAAGTTTTCTACAACATATTCTCTTGTTTTGATTTTATCATTTTCTTTTTTATATATTTTAGTTCCAGGTTCAAGTTTAGCTGCAATTTTATTGATATTAGACAAAAATTGTTTCTCATCAAAATTCTCCTCAGTTTCAATTATCATTTTTTTCTTGTAAAGATCAAGATTACTGTTCAATATACCAAACATTTTTGAACTTTCATGTTGTATCTTAGCAGCACATCCAGCACAGCCAAGATTATCAACTGCATACTCTCTTGTTTTCATATCTATCCTCCATAATATTATCTATTATTTAATTAACCTACAAGGTATATAGTATATACCCCCATACCCTATATATAAAATATCACATTTATCTCTCTTTGTCAATTGGTAATAAAAGATATTTTTATTTTCTAGTTCTCTAAAAATATATAAATTTAATTTACTCATCTTTTTGTTTTTCTTTAAATCTACAAATGAGCAGAATATTGTTCATACTTTGAACAATACTGAGTCTGTAGTTTTAAAGAAGTGGACATTATTTCTGTCATATGATAAGATTAATAGAGATCCTTTGAGGCTTAATATCAAGGTAAAGGAGTGATAGAAATGAAAGTAAATAAGGAATATATAGAGAATTTGTTCGCTGACATTATAGATAAGAATATTTTTATTAAAGGTATTATTTCAAATCCTTTAAATAAAGATTACCCATATTCAAAAATAAATATAAAGCCACTGAAAATGAAAAATGAGATATTTATACAATTTGAACAGTTTAAGGATAATAAAGCTTTTCATGAAAATATATGTATTGATTCTTCAAAAATAAAATTCTCTGAAATATTAGATAATTTTAAGCAGATACTGATATCTGTAAATGGGAGTGATTATCAAATATTGAAAGGAAAAAATGATTTTATTCTGAAAAAATCTGATAATACAAAAACTTTAAAGACTTTAGAACATAATAAAAAGAAAAATTATATACTTGAAGAGGGAAATCCAGTATCCTTTCTTATAAAACTGGGAGTAATGGGAGAAAAGGGAGAAGTTTTTAAACAGAGTTATGATAAGTTCAGACAGATAAATAAATATCTTGAATTTATAGATGATACAATAAAAGAACTTCAAAATAAAAAACTTATTAGTTCTCATGTTAAATTTGTAGATTTTGGATGTGGAAAATCATACCTTACTTTTGCACTTCACTATTATTTAAAAAATATAAAAAACTTTACTTTTGAAATAATTGGATTGGATTTAAAAAAAGATGTAATAAAGAAATGTAATGATATAGCTAAAGAGCTAAAATGTGAAAATTTGGAGTTTTTAACAGGAGATATTAAAGATTTTGACAAACTTCAAAATGTGGATATAATATTTTCTCTTCATGCTTGTAATAATGCTACAGACTATGCACTGCTGAAAGGTCTGGAATTGAATGCAAAAGCTATTCTTGCAGTTCCATGCTGTCAGCATGAATTTAATGATAAAATAAGTGCCAATAAGAAAAATAACTTTTTTACATTTCAGCTTCCTATTGGAAAACATGGAATACTTTTAGAAAAATATGCAACTATTGCTACAGATGCCTTTAGAGCCCAGGCATTAGAATTATGTGGATACAGAACTCAAGTTATGGAATTTATAGACATGGAGCATACCCCTAAAAATACTCTTATCAGAGGGATAAAAGAAAAGATAACAACAGAATCTTTAAAGAAAAAATTTGAAGAATACGGGAAGTTTAAAGAATTTTTAGGAATAGAACCGCTTTTAGACAGCCTTCTTTCACCATATTTTTTAATAAAGCTATAAAAAAAGAGGATAGTGTATAAGAGAAATATAATTTCAGAATTTTTTATTGAAAAGGTTTTTCATTTAATTAGTTTTTAAAACTTATAAAAATAAATAATTGCAACATTTTCACTGCTGTATTTTGGTAATTACAGTGATGAAAATAATTTCATTCAAGTAATATTATTTTTAAGTTTTATTTCTTTTGTTTAATTATATAAACCTTTCTAATTTCTAAAATTTACTTCACTCTTTAGCTATCCTCTTTTAAATTTTTACCACCATCTATGATGTCTTCCTATTCTGTATCCACCATAACCTATTCCTCCAATAAGAACAGTATTAACTAAATTATCTCGTCTTTGCTCTCTTTTTTCTCTTTCAATAGCTATCTGTTTTTCAAATTCCAGTTTTTCTTTCATAAGTTGTAATTCTATTTCTTCTTTACTAGGAGTATTTCTTGCTATTTCTTTTTCACGATTTGAATCAACTAACTGTTTATATTCATTAAATTGTTTTATTCTCATTTCAACACTATCTTTAGGTACAGATGCTGCAAAAGCAATACCACTCATAATGACGCATAAAAATAATATTTTTTTAAACATTATCATCACCTCTCTTATAATAATTATATCACAATTAAACAAAAAAAGAAGCTGGTTTTTTACCAGCTTCTTAATCAATAGAATTTAATTAATCAACATTTTTAAGAATTATAGCAGTTCCCATTCCTCCACCAATACATAGAGAAGCAAGTCCGTAAGTTAATCCTCTTTTCTTCATTTCATATATTAAAGTAACCATAATTCTGTTTCCAGAAGCTCCAACTGGATGTCCTAAAGCAATGGCTCCACCATTAACATTAGTTTTATCATTGAACCATTCTCTATCTACACCATGTTGTGCAGATAACTCTTTCATAACTCCTAAAGATTGAGAAGCAAAAGCCTCATTTAATTCAATAAGTTCCATATCTTGAAGTTTCATTCCAGCTTTTTTAAGGGCATTTCCAATAGCAGGAACAGGTCCCATTCCCATTATTTGAGGATCTACTCCACCTATACCAGTAGCAACTATTTCAACTAAAGGTTTTAGATTGTATTTAGCAACTGCTTCTTCAGAAGCAAGTACCATCATAGAAGCACCATCATTCAATCCAGAAGCATTTCCAGCTGTAACAGTTCCATCTTTTTTGAAAGAAGGTCTTAATTTAGCTAATTTTTCAAGATCAGTTTTTCTATTTGGATATTCATCTGTATCAACAACAATATCACCTTTTTTAGTGCTGATAGTAACAGGAACTATTTCATCTTTAAATCTTCCAGAATCAACAGCAGCTATTGCTTTTTGTTGAGAACCAAATGAGAATGTATCTTGCTCTTCTCTTGTAATTCCATACTTAGCAGCTATATTTTCAGCAGTTATTCCCATATGAACATTTGAAAATGCATCTGTAAGAGCATCAAATACCATATGATCTTTCATAACAATATCAGCCATTTTATGTCCATTTCTTACTTTTCCTGGAAGAATAAATCCAGCATTGGACATAGATTCAGTTCCACCAGCAAGGATAAGATCCGCTTCTCCTGCTTTGATATTAGCATATGATGAAATGATAGTTTTCATTCCACTTCCACATATAATATTCAAAGTATAACCAGGAACTTCTTGAGGTACACCAGCTTTTATAGCTACCTGTCTTCCTACTCCTTGTGCCTGACCTGCTTGTAATACATTTCCAATAACTACTTCATCTAGATTTGCTGGATCAATTTTTGCATCTTCAATAACCTGTTTTGCAACAACAGCTCCAAGTTCACTAGATGATAAAGGGGCTAAACTTCCTAAAAAACTTCCTATAGCAGATCTTTTTGCTGCCACAATGTATACTTTACTCATGAAATCCTCCTACATCTAAATTTTATTTTATTTATAAAAAAAATTAAATAACTAGTCCTCCAGTTACAGGTAAAACTTGTCCTGTAATGTATGAAGCTTCATCACTTGCTAAAAATAAAATAGCATTAGCCACATCTTCAGCAGTTCCAAACCTTGCTAATGGAGTTCTTTCCATCATTCCAGCAACTACTTTTTCTGACAGTACATCAGTCATTGGACTTTCAATAAATCCAGGTGCTACACAGTTTGCTCTGATAGCTCCTCTTCTTGCTAATTCTTTTGCCCAAGTTTTAGTCATAGCTATAACTCCACCTTTTGTAGCTGAGTAATTAGTTTGGGCTAAATTACCATATAATCCAACTACAGATGAAAGTGTAACTATTGATCCTGATTTATTTTTTGACATAACAGGAGCAACAGCTTGAGTCATATTAAATACTCCCTTTAAGTTAACATTGATAACTGCATCCCATTGTTCTTCAGTCATTCTTTGTAAAAGAGCATCTTTAGTAATACCAGCATTATTTATTAATATATCTATTCTTCCATATTCAGCAGCTATTTTTGCAACAAATTCTTTTATAGCAGCTCTGTCAGTAACATTCAATATTTCATGTCTTACATTTGGCTGTTCATATACAGCTTCTCCCATATCACAAGAGATAACCATTTCTGCACCTTCAGCAGCAAACTTTTCAACAACAGCTCTTCCTATTCCCCTAGCACTTCCAGTAACCAAAGCAATTTTTCCTTTTAATCTATCCACTATTTTCCTCCTTAAACTTTCAGCATAAACTTGAGCTAAATAATATTTTATTTTAAACACTTATGATAAGTATAATTTTTTTTTCATCAAAAGTCAATAAGAACATTATTCAGAATACACTGTAGATGATATATTAGGATAATTAGTTTCAGAACAATACTGATATCATATTTTTTTAAATTACAATAAATTTATTTCTGAAAGAAGTAATATAATTATTGAATAGTGACTACAATTGTTGTAAAATAAAAAGTAAATAATGGACAATTGGAGGTTTAACTATGAAGTATATTATTCTGATCATCAGTTTTTTGATGATAGGATGTACAAATATAAAAAGTAATATTTCCCCTTCCTCTAAAGAAACTATAAAAACTTATTATGAAAATGGAAGTGTAGAATCTAAAATAATATATGTGGATAACAAGAAAAATGGAAAAATGACAAGTTATTTTGAAAATGGAAAAATTGCTGTAAAAGGATTTTTTAAAGATGATAAAAGAGATAAAAAATGGGTATTCTATAATGAGGAGAATGGAAAAATATCCAGCATTGAAAAATATGTAAATGGACAGCTCGATGGAGAACAGGTATATTATCATGATAACGGAAAAATAAAAGTAAAAGGTAATTATACTAATGGTAAAAGAAGCAGTTTCTGGGAAATGTTTGATGAAGAGGGAAAACTGGAAGTACAGAATATATTCATTGATGGAGAGAATATAATAAGTATAGGAATATATCAAAAAAATGGAAAACTTCTGTGTAATGGAAATGTTGTAAATCAATTAAGACAGGGAGAATGGAAGTATTTTGATGAAGAGGGAAATATAGCCTATATTGTAAATTATGAAAGAGGAATAAGAAATGGAGAGTGGCATGCATTTGATAGAAATGGAAACCCTCTAATGAATGGAATTTATAGAAATGGCAGAATAGTAGGAATTGATATAGAAGAATAAGATATCAAATTTTAATAAGAGAAAAATTTATATTGGGAAAAATGTAAAATTAGAGCTGTGTCATCTAGTGGATTTTCATTTTAAAATAAATAATTAATGAGAAAGTTATTTAGGAAAATCAAAATTTTAAGAGCTTTCTCATTTTTTATTGAAAATAAAATTTTTAAAATAATGATAAATCTGATATAGTAAAGAAGTGAAAAGTCTTTTCATAATAGAAATGGACTGTTTAGCAGACATAAACATTATTAATTTTATTTAAAACATAAATTTGAACATGGAAAGGAGAAATTAATGCCATTCACATTTTCACACCCTGCAATTATACTACCATTAAAAAAATTACCTAAAAAATATATATCAATGACAGGACTCATTGTGGGAAGTATAGCTCCTGATTTTGAATATTTTTTGAGAATGAAAAGTAAATACAGTCATACTATGAGTGGAATATTATGGTATGATTTACCTATGGGAATTTTTTTGGCTTTTCTTTTTCATAACTTAATCAAAGAAGCCTTAATTAATAATATGCCTCTTTTTTTAAAATCACGTTTTATAAATCTTAGAGATTTTAATTGGAATAATTATTTTAAATATAATTGGGGTATTGCCATAATTTCAATTATAATTGGAATATGTTCCCATATACTATGGGATGGATTTACCCATAGAACAGGTCATTTTGTAAAAATGTTTCCAGTATTGGAATCTTCTGTAAAATTATTTGGAACAAAAATACCTGTATATAGAGGTTTACAGCATATAAGTACTCTTATAGGAGGAATAGTAGTTATTAAAGCTATCATCGATCTTCCTACTGATACAAGCTGTATATCCCAAAAAGGTAAATATAAATATTGGGTTTTATTAATTTTTTTAACACCAATAATAATGTTTTGCGGACTTTCAAAGAGAATTCCTTATTATTCTTTCTGGCATGTAATAGTGAATTTTATTACAGCTTTTCTTCTTTCTCTAATATTAACCTCTTTTATATTTAGAGAAAAAGGAAAAAAATTAAAGGATAGCTAATTTAATTTTTGAAATACAAATAAATAAAGGAATTTCTGGAGGAAGTATATGGATAAAATATCAGAAACAAAAAAATTATTGAAATTAGTTAAAGACAATGTAGAGAAAATAGCAGAGGCTAGAGTGAAAAAAGATAAAAAAGAAATAAGCCAGATAAAAAAAGAAATAATACAGTACTATGATAACGTAATGGAGAAAATAGAGATATTTGAATCAAATGAGTTATGGCTGGAAGAGGTTATTGAAAGATTGAAATTAATATTGGAGGATACAGAAGTTTTAATATAAATAAGATAAACTTTATTTTTATTATTTCTCAATAATATAGAAGGCAGACATTAAGAAAGATGTTTTTGTTAATTTTATAAGGGTATTAGTTTTATTATAAACCATTATTTTTGCAAAAAATTTATTATAAATTTAAAATTTTTTAAGCTCATGTATTTTAGAAAAAGATCTAAAATTCATGAGCTTTTATAGTTATAGAAAAAATATAAATAATACATACAGAAAAGAGTATAGAACATTAAATTATTTTAAAATAAACTAAATTTGTTGCAGTTCTTATTTATGGATTTAAGAGAACATTTGATGGTTTTAAAGAAAGTTCAACAGTAATATTACTTTATAAACTTGGAAAATGTGAAATAAAATATTTATAATAAATGAATTTTTTTACAGAGTTAATATATATTTAAACTATATTAAAGCATTTTAAAATATCAATGGGAAGGAGAAATAATATGATAGAAAAAGTGATGAAGAGAGTAAAAAGGGGAAATAAAAAAAGAGGTATAAATATAACAATAGGGGCTATCATAGGACTAATATTATCATGTACAGCAGTGATGGGAGCAGATATTGAGATTGGACATAAAATAGATAATATGAATGATTCAGAATATGATTTTATAAATAATGGAGATATATCAGTTTCTAATTCCAGTGGAAATGCTTTAGGAGTATTTGTAAATTCCTCAACAATGAGAAATATATTAAATAACAAAAGTATAAATGCCATAGGTAATCTTGGCTGTGGAATATTTATAACTTCTTCAAAAGTGGAGGAGAATATAATAAATAATGGAACTATAAGTGCTGTTGGTACTAATGGGAGTAATGGAATAAATATAAATGGGAACTCAACAGTGGGAGATATAGTAAATAATGGGAATATAAATGTCATAGGTATAAGTAATGGAAATGTAAATGGTTATGGAATATACCTTGATAACTCAACAGTGGAAGAAATAATAAACAGTGGAAGTATAAATGTCATAGGTATAAGTAATGGAAACGCAAATGGTTATGGAATATACCTAGATAACTCAATAGTGGGAGAGATAAACAACAGTGGAATTATAATAGGTTATGGAAATTCTAGTTATAGTGGTGGTTATGGTTATGGAATATCCCTAATAGGTAATTCGTCAATAAAGGGAAATATAACCAATAGTGGAAGTATAGTAGGTTTTGGTTTTGGTTCTAGTGATGGTTACGGAATATATCTAACAGGGAACTCATCAATACAGAAATATATAATCAATAGTGGAAATATAGTAGGTTTTGGTTCTGGTTTTAATTCTAGTGATGGTTATGGAATATCTCTAAGAAGTGGTTTAGCAACAAAAGGAGGTATAAACAATAATGAGAGTATAATAGCTATGGGTAGTAGTAAGGGTTATGGAATTTATAATAAGAGTGCTATAGAAAACCTAACAAATACAGGGGTTATATTTGGAACTACTAATGCTGTAAAAAATGATAGAGGAGGCTCTATAATTTCAACAAACAACTATGGAATATTAGCAACAGAAGGAAGCTCAATAGTAACTGGGACAACAGTAAAAAATTCTGGACTGCTTATATCTGGAGCCACTGGGGTGGTAACAGCAGGAATTGAAGGGATAAAAAGAGTAGTAGTAGGGCATGATGAAGAAGATAACGAATTGATAAGAACAATGACTATAAAAAATGCTGTTATACAAGGTGGTTCAGGAATAACAACAGATAGTTTCATATTTTCAGGTAATTCTATAGAATTTGACAATTCAATACTAAATGGAAAAGATAAAACATTAAAAGTTTCAGATTCAGGAGAGATAAAAGGTTCTATAATCAATGCCTATGGAACAGCAGTTCTTTTTGATGGAGCAGATAATCAGCTTACACTGTCAGGAACAATAGTAAATGGTGGAATAGATGGAACTAATACCATAATAGGAAGTGATAATGGAGATACATTAATACTTCAATCTGGAGATATTACATACTTAAATGGTACAACAGATACTCAAAATACTATAATCAATGGAAATATAGATATGAAAGATGGAGATGATATCCTAACAATAAGAAAAGGAACAATAATTAATGGAACTCTTGATGGTGGACTTGGGAATGATACTTTAAATTTTGAAGCAGCTTTAAAAACAAGTTCAAATTCAGAGATAGAAAATAGAATAAATATTTTACATAATATTTCTGGTTTTGAAAATATGAATATAAATACAAATGTAACTCTATTTGAAACAACTTTTGACAGCAGTGGAAATTCTACAGATTTAAAAGTGACAGGTGCAAAAAATATAACAATAGGAGCAAATGGAGTACTTACTTTAAGAATAGATACAAATAAGGTAGATAGTTCAAGTGGAAAAGATAAAATTATAGGTCATGTACTCTATGGAAATAATGGAGTAATATCTTCAACAGGAGGAAAACTATTACTTGCTCTAAATGGAGCTAGAAATAAAAGCATAATAAGTTTTGGAGATACTAAATTAGGTAACAGTTTAGTAACAGGAAATGAAGCAAAATATCAGGAAGATGTAACTTTTGATACAACATCACTGCTTCATTCTGTAAAGAGAGTAGAAGGAGAAAATGAAATAGAAGTTACAGCTAAAGTTAATCTTCCTGCAAAACCAATTAATCCAGATAATATAACATATGAAAAATTAAATAAGATATATCATAGTATTATTTCAGTAGATGAATTAGAAAACTTTGATGTAGATGATGATGAAAAATTGTCATTATTCTTAGGATATCTAAATGATATTTATGCAGGAAATCCATATTCATATTCAAGTGAACTTTCAAGAAAATCAATGGGAATGTTTAAAGATATAGTGACAGAAAACCAGTTCAAAGCAGATACAGGAAAATGGATGATATATGGAGGGTTAACTCATATAGATGGGGGAACAAAAGATACATACTATGGAAAAGGATATTACTCATATGATATAGGAAGTTCAGATATAGACGCAGATACAAAAATCACAGGAGCATATATACTTGGTGAATATGGAATATCTGATACATTGACTTCTGGAGTGATAGTTGGAGGAAATAAACTTAAATCTGACTTATCTAATGGTTCAAAAGTAGATGGAGATGCGCTGTATTTGGGAGCTTATGCTAAGAAGTATGTAGGGAATCTAAAAGTAACAGCAGGACTGGGCTTACAGTATGGAGATTATGATGTGGACAGACTGGGAGTAAACAGAGTAGCTTCTGATGAAACAAAAGCAGTAATGAAATATTCAGATAACTATAATGACATATCATATGATATCTACCTGAATGGAAGATACTCTAATCCAATAGGAGATAACTTATTCCTAGAACCATATGGAACACTGTCATATACATATATAGACCAAGATGGAGCAGATGAAGGAAACAAAGCTCTGGCTATAGAAACAGATTCAAAATCATTTGATTATACATCAGCTAAAGTAGGGGTTGATCTTAAAAAAGTGATACCACATGAAAAAGGAAAAAGTACATTGTCAGCTGGGGTAAGCTACACAAGAATACTTAGTGGTGCAGGAGAGGAACATATTACAGGAAGATTTAAAGGTGGAACAGACTTTGATATACTGGTAGCTCATAAGAATGAACATAATATAGGGGTAAATGCAAAATATGACCTTGAGCTTGAAAATGGAATACTATTTGATGTAAAAGGAAGTTATGCAGTAGAAAGAGATTCAAATAACAACTCTGGTAAAAACAAAACTAAAGGTGAATGGATAGTTGGAATAGGACTAGGGTATGAGTTCTAATAACAAAAATTAATATTGAAAAAATTTAAAAAATTTAAAATAATAAATTAAGAATATTAAAATATATACTAAAAAAGCCAGAAGAATATATATTCTTCTGGACTTTTTAATTATAAAAATATTTTGTTTATTCTAGATTCTCCAGTTACTTTTATTCCATTTTTTATAAGTAAATCAGCAGTAGCTCCATTTCCAGTTACAAGTGTTTTTGAAAAAGTACCATCATAAATTTTTCCACAGCCACAAGAGGGACTTCTTTCTTTTAAGATAGCAGCACTGCAATTATATAGTTTAGCTAACTTAAGAACTTCCTCAGCTCCCTTTAAATACTCTTTTGTGACATCTGCTCCAGTTTTTGTGATAATTTTATCTTCTTGTATTTCAGCTGGGTCACGTGGAGTAGGAAGTCCTCCAAGCTGTTCTGGGCATACTGGGATAAGTTCATGCTCTTTTAACAGTTTTTCTATATCTTTTTTCAGTTCGCCTTTCCCATTATAACGGCATTCTACACCTAGCATACAGGCACTGACCAGTATCTTCATAATAATCCTCCTAAATCACTAAGCCAGAGCTTCAACTTTATCTTTGAAACCTTGAGGAACTCTTTTTATTTTCTTAGCTGCATAATCATAACATACAAGCATAGTGTATCCATTGATAACTTTCTCTCCAGCATTGTTATATATTTCATAATGGCAAGTAAAATTAATTTTTTCTATTTCTACTTTAGTTATTCTTATTTCTATTTCATCATTTAAAAACAGTTCTTTATTATATTCAACGTATCCATTTTTTTGAATAACACCAATTCCATCACCTAAATCTAATTCTGTAAATCCAAGAGATTCAAAGAATGCCATTCTTGAAAACTGAAAGAAAAGAAGAGCTCTTTCATTTCCAACATGACCTCCATAGTTTATATCCTCTTGCACTATTTTATATTTGTATGAAAACATTTTACCTCCTAAGAAATCTTATTAAATTTAATCTCAATATAATAATTATATTATAAAAATCATAATAAAGAAAGAGATTAAAGAAAATGAAAATAAAATAGATAGAATAAATTAATATAAAATCAAATTTTAAGCAATATATAAAATTTTGAGATAGATAAAGATAAATTAAAAACATTGACAATAAAAGAAATTAAAGTATAAAATTGAGTTGGAAGGAAAATACATATATACTAAGGAGAAAGGAATGGGGAAAAAAGGATATGGATTTTTATTCAAAGAAAAAAAAGAAACGCAATCTTTAAAAGATGAAATTATAGAAAATAGATATATCAATAAAATGATGAAATCTATAATTGATTCATCTTATGATGGAATCTATGTAACTGATGGAGAGGCAAATACTCTTTTGGTAAATAAATCTTATGGTAGAATAACAGGTCTGAACATAGAAGAATTGATTGGGAAAAATATGAAAGACCTGGTAGCAGCAGGAGTATATGATAATTCAGGGTCTCTTGTAGTAATAGAAACGGGAAAAGAAGCTACAGTGAATCAAAAATTATCTTCTGGCAAGGAAGTACTGGTTACAAGTGTACCTGTTTTAGATGAAGATGGAACAAGAAAATATATAGTAACTAATGTAAGAGATTTATCAGATATAGAAAGGTTAAGAAGAGAACTTTTTTTGAATCAAAATTTGACTCAGAAGTATAAAGATGAGCTGGAAAATATGAAAGAGCAGCTTGTGGATATAGATGATATAACATTTAAGGATAAATCTATGTTCAATACATTAAAAATGATATTGAAAATATCAAAGATGGATACTTCTGTACTTCTCACAGGGGAAACAGGAACTGGAAAAACTCATATAGCTAAATTGATACATAAATACAGCAATAGAAGTGAACAGACATTTATTGAGATAAATTGTGGAGCTATACCAGAAAGTCTCATTGAATCAGAATTTTTTGGATATGAGGCAGGAGCTTTTACTGGAGCATCTAAAAAAGGAAAAATGGGAGTTTTTGAACTTGCAAATAATTCAACTTTGTTTTTAGATGAAATATCAGAATTAAATATAGATTTACAGGTAAAATTACTTAAAGTCTTAGAAAGTCTTGAAGTAAGACGGATAGGTGGAGAAAGGGTTATTCAGACAAATGCAAGAATAATAGCTGCTACAAACAGAGATTTGAGAGAATTAGTAAAAGAAGGGAAATTTAGAGAGGATTTATATTATAGATTGAATGTAATATCCATAAATATACCACCTTTAAAAGAAAGAAAAGATGATATAATTCCATTATGTCTGAGATTTTTAAAAGAATTTAATAAAAAATATAATATTGAAAAATTTTTCAGTCAGGAAATAATAGAAGTTTTTTATAGATATCATTGGCCTGGCAATATAAGAGAAATGAAAAATCTTATTGAACAGTTGGTAATTATATCTCAAGGAAATGAAATAACTACAGATTATCTGCCAAAATATATTTTTCAAAAAGGAACTTTGGATATTTTAGATGAAAAAACTGATGGAGCAGATGAGTTCTATCAGTATCATAAAATGAGTTTAAAAGAGGCTACTCTAAAATTTCAGCAAAATCTTATTAAAAATATGCTTAAAGAAAAAGGATCTCAAAGACAGGTTGCAAAAGCATTACAGGTAGATCCTGCAACAATTACAAGAAAACTTACAGGTTTAGAATAATTTTACTTATAAATCATGTTTATATTGCAAAAATGCAATTAATTGCAAAAATGCAAAACTTTATAAAAACTGTATTGAAAAAATGCAATACAGTTTTTTTTAATTCTTTTTGTAAAGATATCAAGTGTTAATTTGAGAAGATTTCATAAAAATAGAAAAATATATTTTATTGGCAGATGAATTGCTTACTACATATATTAAGGAATCAAAATAAATTTAAAGGGAAGTGATTTGTATGGCTTTAAAAACACCTCAGGAGTATTTGGATAGTTTAAGAAAATTAAATTTAGAAGTTTATCTTTTTGGAGAAAGGGTAAAGGATCCTGTTGATAATCCAATTATCAGACCATCTTTAAATTCAGTAATAATGACTTATGAACTTGCACAAGATCCTAAATATGCTGATCTTATGATAGTTGATTCTCATATGACAGGAGAAAAAATTAACAGATTTACACATATTCATCAAAGCACTAGTGATCTTGTAAAAAAAGTAAAAATGCAAAGATTATTAGGACAAAAAACTGCTGCTTGTTTCCAGCGTTGTGTAGGAATGGATGCTTTTAATGCAGTATATAGTACTACTTATGAAACAGATCAGAAATATGGAACAGAATATCATACAAGATTTAAAAAATTTCTTGAGTATGTACAAAGAGAAGATTTGACAGTGGATGGAGCTATGACTGATCCTAAAGGAGATAGAGGGCTTTCGCCATCAAAACAAGAAGATCCAGATTTATTTCTTCATATAGTTGAAAAAAGAGAAGATGGAATAGTAGTAAAAGGAGCAAAGGTGCATCAGACAGGAATAGTAAATTCTCACGAAGTACTTGTAATGCCGACTATATCTATGAT
This sequence comes from Fusobacterium sp., assembly GCF_032477075.1. Classification (NCBI taxonomy): domain Bacteria; kingdom Fusobacteriati; phylum Fusobacteriota; class Fusobacteriia; order Fusobacteriales; family Fusobacteriaceae; genus Fusobacterium; species Fusobacterium sp. Next base: position 24,169 of record NZ_JAWDXO010000020.1, read on the forward strand.
GGAAGAAGATAAAGAATATGCAGTAGCTTTCTCAGTACCTACTGATACAAAAGGAATAAAAATTATTTATGGAAGACAATCGTGTGATACAAGAAAACTTGAAGAAGGAACATTAGATAGGGGGAATCCTAAATTTGGAGGACATGAAGCTCTAGTTATTTTTGATGATGTATTTGTACCAACTGAACGTATATTTATGTGTGAAGAATATGACTTTTCTGGAATGCTTGTAGAAAGATTTGCAGGATTCCACAGACAAAGTTATGGTGGATGTAAAGTAGGTGTTGGAGATGTACTTATTGGAGCAGCAGCACTTATTTCAGATTATAATGGAACAAAAAAAGCATCTCATATAAAAGATAAAATAATTGAAATGATACATTTAAATGAAACTTTATATTGTGCTGGAATTGCATGTTCAAGTGAAGGACATCCAACAATGGCTGGGTCATATGAAATAGATATGCTTCTTGCAAATATATGTAAACAAAATGTAACAAGATTTCCATATGAGATAGCAAGATTAGCTGAAGATATTGCTGGAGGATTATTTGTAACTATGCCTTCAGAAAAAGATTACAGAGATCCAGTATTAGGAGGATATATAGAAAAATATCTGAAAGGAGTAGCAGCAGTACCTACAATAGATAGAATGAAAGTACTTAGACTCATAGAAAATCTTACATTGGGAACAGCAGCAGTAGGATACAGAACTGAATCTATGCATGGAGCTGGATCACCTCAGGCACAAAGAATTATGATAAGCAGACAGTCTAATCTTGAAGTTAAAAAACAGCTTGTAAAAGATATACTTGATATTAAAGGGTAGTTTATGAGAGAAATAGAAAAGTTTTTAGATAAGGAGATAAGACCAGAACTGCGTAAACATAATGGAGATATATCCATTGAAGAATATGATGAAAAAAATAGCAAATTAGTTTTAAGATTGATGGGGCAGTGTTGTACCTGCCCTCATTCAATAGATACCAGTGAAAATTTTATAAAAATCAGTGTGAGAGAAAAGTTTCCAGAAATAAAAATATTACATGTGAATGCTGGAGCTTCAAAAGAATTCATAGAGATAGCTAAAGCATATTTAAGGGGGAAATAAATTTATGAATTGGAGAGATGAGTACAGGAAAAAAGTGTGCTTTCCAGAGGAAGCTGTGAAGAAAATAAAATCAGACAGCCGTGTAGTTATATGTCATGCAGCTGGAGAACCACAAACATTGGTAGATGCAATGGTACATAATTATATGGAATATAAAAATGTTGAAATTGTTCATATGGTAGCTCTTGGAAAATGTGAATATATGAAACCAGAAATGGAAGGACATTTCAGACATAATGGACTTTTTTTAGGAGGAGGAACCAGAGATGTTATAAATGCAGGAAATGGTGATTATACAACATCATTCTTTTTTGAAATACCCAAATTATTTAAAAAAGGTGGAACACTTCCAGTGGATATAGCCTTAATCCAAGTATCTCCACCTGATGAACATGGATACTGCAGTATGGGAATAACTTGTGATTATACAAAAGCAGCAGCTGAAAATGCAAAATGTGTAATAGCTCAGGTAAATAAATTTATGCCAAGAGTGCTAGGAGATAATTTTATACATATATCAGAAATAGATGTAATAGTAGAGAAAGATGAACCTATAATTATTTTAAATCCGCCTAAAATAGGAGATATTGAAAGAAAGATAGGAGAATACTGTGCAAGTTTAATAAATGATGGAGATACTTTGCAATTAGGAATAGGAGCTATACCTGATGCAGTACTTACATTTCTAAAAAATAAAAAAGATTTAGGTATACATTCAGAAATGATATCTGATGGAGTTGTAGAATTAGTAGAGGCAGGGGTTATAAATAACAGTAAAAAAACTCTGCATAAGGGTAAATCAATAGTAAGTTTTCTTATGGGAACTAGAAAATTATATGATTATGTAGATGATAATCCAAGTGTAGAAATACATCCTGTAGATTATGTAAATGATCCAAGAGTTATATCAAAAAATGAAAATATAGTTTCTATTAACTCAGCTATACAAGTAGATCTAATGGGGCAGGTAAATGCTGAAACTATTGGAACAAAACAATTCAGTGGAACTGGTGGTCAGGTAGATTTTGTGAGAGGAACAGCATTCGCTTTAAATGGAAAATCAATAATAGCAGTACCTTCAACAGCTTCTAAAGGAAAAGTTTCAAGAATAACTGCTTATTTAGACGAAGGAGCAGCTGTAACAACTTCAAGAAATGATGTACAGTATATAATTACTGAATATGGTATTGCTGATCTGAAAGGAAAGACTTTGAGAGAAAGAGCAAAAGAACTTATAAAAATAGCTCATCCTAATTTCAGAGAGGAATTGACTCAAGAGGCACTAAAAAAATTTAAAACAATTTAGGAGGGGAAAAGTATGGCAATTAAGAGAGAATACGGACAGGAACAACCATATACTCCACTGGGGATATTTAAGCTGAGGCTGCCTTTTATCCATTATAAATGGGAATGGTCAGAAGCTATGCAGGCAATACTTATGTGTGCTACTTGTCTTGGTGCTATTCCTATATTGACAGAACATCTTGGAATATCTTTTGAGCTTGCATGGTCTATGGTAATAATAAATGGAATACTATACAATCTTCATGCTCTTCTTGGAGATCCAGTAGTACCTGGTTGGATAACTCCTTCTATTCCTTTGACAATAGTTTATCTTTCTAAATTTACTATTGGATTAGACAGAATACATGCTCTTATAGCATTACAGATATTAGTTGCATGTATATTTATAATAATGGGGATAACAGGACTGGCTGGAAAACTTATGGGAATAATACCAGTATCTATTAAATCCGGAATATTATTGGGAGCAGGATTTGCAGCAGTGGTTGGGGAATTTAGTGCAAAAGGAAGATTTAATCTTTATCCTATATCAATAGCTTTTGGAGGATTGTTCTCTTTTTACCTTCTTTTCTCAGTAAAATTTAGAGATTTAAGAAAAAGAAATAAACTGGCAGATGCCTTTGGTAAATATGGAATGCTTCCAGCAATTTTTTTGAGTATAATAATAAGTCCATTGGTAAAGGAACTTCCATTTCCTAAAATAGAAATAGGATCAGTTATAAAAATACCTGAAATTGGAAATATATTGAGAGAGGTTAGTATATTTGGTGTAGGAATTCCTAAAATGGCATTTTTTATAAGTGCTGTACCTATGGCAATAATGATATATATAATTGCATTTGGAGATTTTGTTACAAGTAGTGCCTTGATAAATGAAGCTGATGAAGTAAGGCAGGATGAAAAAATAGATTTTAATTCTAATCGTTCTAATCTTATCAGCGGACTTAGAAATATAATTCAAGCAGTATTAATTCCATATGTTCCTATGTGCGGACCATTATGGGCAGCAGTTACGGCTTCTGTTTCACAGAGATATAAAGAGGGAAGAGAAGCTATGGACTCTATATATGGAGGGGTAGGAACATTTAGAATAATGACTTGTGTATCAGTTGCATTGATACCAATAGTTTCATTAGTACAGCCTATACTTCCAGTGGCGCTTTCTCTTACTATGTTAGTTCAGGGGTATATCTGTACAAGACTTGCTATGTCTATGTGTGAATCTGAACTGGATATGGGAATAGCTGGAGTAATGGCAGCAGTACTTGCAACAAAAGGAGCAGCATGGGGAATGGGGATAGGTATTATTCTTCATCTACTTCTTGCAAATGTAAAAAATAAGCAAGTTAAAGCAGCAGAAGTTCAAGAATAAGGAATCTAAACATGGAGATTAGATTTTGTGGAGGCTGTAATCCATTATATAATAGAGAAAAATTATATGAAAAACTAAAATTTTTAACATTAAATGAAGAAGTTATAATAATATTGAATGGTTGCCAAAGAGGATGTGTAAAAATTTTAGAAAATAAAAATGTGATAAATGTACAGGAATGGCTGGTACATACAGGTAAATTTGATGAAGAAGAAATATTGAAATGGATAATGGGAAAAGTAAAATAATGTGAGAGGGATATTTCCAGAGTTAAATCCCAGCAGGCTTTGGAAGTATCACTCTCTATTTTTAATTGTTTTATTTTCTGTAATATTTTTTTATGAAATAGAAATATTTTTGATTGATTTTTTTCATATATTATATAGATTTTTTTCTGTATATTATTTATAATATAAGAAGTAAGAGCTTGCAGCATAAAGGAGTATAATATGGAAATAAGATATGGAAATGAGAATGATAGAATAAAAGCTGAATATATATGGAAAGAATGCTTTACAGACAGTGAAAACGAAGTTAATTTTTATTTTAATGAAATATATAAAAAAGAGAATTTCTTACTATTGGAAGATGGTAATAATGAAATAAAAGCTTCACTTCATGAAAATCCATATGAAATAATAATAAATAACGAAAAACTTTCATCATTTTATATAGTAGGAGTAGCTGTTTCACCTCAATATAGAGGTAGAGGATATATGGGAGAGCTTATAAGATATAGTTTGAGAAATGCCAAAGAAAAAGGACTGGATTTTGTTTTTCTCAGTCCAATAAATACTGAAATATATAAAAAATATGGGTTTGGATATATGAGCAGTCTGGAAAAATATACTATATCTATAGAAAATATACCTTTTGACAAAATAGATGGAGCATATAAAATAAAGAAAGTATACGATGAAAGGAATCTCTATGAAGATTTAACAAAAGTATACAATAAAAAAATGAAAGATAATTTTGCATATTTAAAAAGAGACGAAAGTTATTATAAAAGAAATTTAAAAGAGATAGAAAATGAAAATGGAGATATTTATATATTTTACTTTGGAATTGAACCAGCTGGATATATTTCATTTTACAAAAGAGAAGAAAATATTGAAATAAGAGAATTTTTTGGACTAGATAGAAAAGTAACTGAATCAATGTATGCTTTTATAAAAACATATAAAGAGTATTATTCTGAATTAAGAATGAAAGCTCCTATTTGCAGTAATATGAATTTTTATATTCATAATCAAGTGTCTATGAAAAAGAATCAATTTCCATTTATAATGGGAAGAGTAGTCAATGCAGAAAATATGCTGAAAAGGCTTCATATAAAAGATATTGAGTTGAAAATATCTATTGTTGATAAAATAATAGAGGAAAACCATGGAGTATATGAAATTACTTCAGATGGTAATCTTATTAAGAAAAAAGAGACAGAGTATGATATGGAAATAGATATATCAGATTTTAATCAGCTGATATTTGGATATTTTTCTCTGGAAGAAATGCTGGAACTGGAAAGAGTAAAAATAAATACATTAGAGAAAACTGAAGAAATAAAAAAGATATTTCCTAGACAGAAAGTCTATATTCAGGAATATCAATAAAACAAAAAAGCTGGCAGGTTTTATATGACTGTCAGCTTTTTTGTTAATAAGTAAAAATTAAAATACTTTTAAAAAGAAAGGATTTGTATAATCATTGTATAATAACTTATTAAAAAAGTCAACAATTATTTTTAAAATATTTTTTATTTATTTCCTATTATGATTTCATTAAGAGATAATTTAGGAACAAAGTGGTTATTGAGAGTATCTCTATAATATTTTGTATCTTTATTTTCTGCTGCTACTATTTTAACCTTATCTTTTGGTTCTCCTAAAGCAAGAATAAAATAGGATTTGTATTTTTCTGGAAGAGCAATTATTCTTTCTACCTCTTTTTTATTATAAGCTCCAATAATACATCCACCAAATCCCATTTCAGAAGCACATAAAAGCATATTTTGAGAAGCTATTCCCATATCAAAATGCAATAGAGATTCAGAAGTCTGAGTAAGAGGATCACAGGCACAGAGAATAACATAAGCTCTTGGAGATTCTTCAACTACAGGATTCCAGCTGACAGCAGCAGCCCATTTAATTTGTTCAAATATTTCATCACATAATTTTTTGTCAGTAACACAAAAAAATCTTATAGATTGTGAGTTCTTAGCTGAAGCACCAAGTCTTGCTCCCTCAACTATTTTAGATAATTCAGTTTTTGTTAATGGTTTGTCAGTAAAACTTCTGTGTGAACGTACATTTTCTAAAGCCTTTAAAATCATAACACCCTCCTAAGTTTATTTATTTTATCTGTTTAAAATAAGGTCTCTGTATTCTTTAGCAGTAAGCTTTTCTTTTGGCAAAGCTTTTGTACTGATAGTAGAAGCTAAAGTCTTTCCAAAATAGTTGCTGTTTAATGAATTTATATGAGTGATAGCTATGGCTAATGCATCTGCTGCATCATCAGGCTTTGGGAGTTCTTTCATGCCTAAAAACTTTTGAACCATAAGCTGTACCTGTTTTTTTTCAGCTTTTCCATATCCAGTTATTCCAGTTTTAACTTGTAAGGGAGTATACCCATGTATCTTTAATCCATTCTGTTTTCCGCATAAGAGGAGGACACCTCTAGCCTGGCCAACTGAAATTACAGTTTTGTTATTTTTAAAGAAAAAAAGTTCTTCTATTGCCATATGCTGTGGGTTATATTTTTTTATGAGATTACCAAGTTTTTCATAAATTTGACAAAGTCTTTCTTCCATAAGAGTATCTTTATCAGTATAAAAACATCCATAATCTATTACTTTAAATTTACTTTCTTCATAATCAATTACACCAAATCCCACTATTGCTGTTCCTGGATCAATTCCCAGTACTCTCATTAAAAATCACCTCTCTAATTAAAGTGTAACATATTTGATTTTATTTTTCTATTAAATAAAAAATATAAAAAAAAATAAAGGAATCTTTTCAATTATATAGTATATGTTTTATGTAAAGTATAACTTAAAAAAGGGTGGTAAAAAATGCTGGATATTTCTGAATATATAAAAGACATAAGTCTATATCCCCTTTTGACACCTGAAGAAGAAAGGGATATTTCAATAAAAGCAAGAGCTGGAGATAAGGATTCTCAGGAAAAATTAGTGACATCCAATCTCAGACTGGTTATCAGTATAGCTAGAAAATATACAAATGTAGGAATACCAATACTTGATTTAATACAAGAAGGTAATATGGGGTTGATAAGAGCTGTTGAGAAATATGAGCCAAACAAAAATATAAGATTTTCTACTTATTCCACATTCTGGATAAAACAGAGTATACTTAGATATATAACATCAAGCAGGGGACTTATTAGATTTCCTTCATATATATATGATGGCATATCAAGAATGAAAAAATATGTACAGGATTATAAAAATAAAAATTCACATTTTCCTTCTATTGATGAGATATGCAGCAGTCTGGATATGAAAAAAAAGGAGGCTGAAAGATATATTGAAGTATTAGAAAAGGGAAATGGAATAGGAAATGAAATGTATGGAGAAATAGCAGAATACTGCAGCAATATAATTTATGATGATACTTTTGAAGACAAAGTTATTGCTAAAAATTCAAAAGCTGATTTAATGAAAAAAGTAAATAAACTTCCACCAAAAGAAAGAGAGGTTCTAATATATAGATATGGATTGCTGGATGAAAAAGTACTTACTTTAGGGGAAATAGGAGAGCGAATGAATCTTACTAAAGAGAGAATAAGGCAGATACAATTAGAGGCAATTGGTAGACTAAGAGAAACATTATAAAAAAATAAAAATTATACAATGGGTGTTTTATAACTTAAAACCCCATTTTTTTGTACCATTATGGAGAAAAATAGTAAAGTTTAAAAGCAAAAACGATTGACAGATACTGTTAAAAATTATAGAATCATTAGTGTGTGTCGAAATAACAAATCAGTATGAAAAGGGGAAGAAATACATTTGAAAAATAGATTTTATATAAGTATAACTGACTTCAGAGGAGTAAAATGCTATTCTTTTGATAAAATAATAAAAAAATATCTTTTTGTAGTTGGAAGCCTTTTCTTTACAGGACTTGTTTTGCTTGTAATAATGATCTTTGTCTTGAAAGATAAAGTAGATGAATACAGCTATTTCAAACTTGAAAATGAAAAACTTTACACTCAAATAGAAGAAAATAGAAGAAATCTGGAAGAAAAAAATCTAGAACTTGAAAATATAAGTGAGAAAATAACAGAGATTGAAAGACTTATGGGAGAAGATACTGTTGCTAATTCAGTAAATCTTAATGAGATTGAAAGATTAGATTTGACTAAGTTAAATATAATAGATAAGAAATATCTTCTTCAAATGATTCCCAACGGGAATCCGATAGCACCATTTAAAGGATATTCAAGTGGATTTGGAGGAAGATTCCATCCTGTATTAGAACAGAGAAAATTTCATTATGGATTGGATTTTGTAGCTAAAGTAGGTACAGATATATTGGCACCTGGAGATGGTATAGTAGAGTATGCAGGCTTTAATTCAGGTGGTTTTGGAAATCTTATTATACTATCACATAACTTTGGATTTAAAACATATTTTGCTCATCTAAATGAGATAGATGTAAGTGTGGGAGATTTCATAACTAAGGGAACTGTAATTGGAAAATCAGGAAATACTGGAAGATCAAGTGGCCCTCATCTGCATTATGAAATACACTATCTTGGAAAAAGGATGGATCCAAAGAATTTTGCAAAATGGAGTCTAGAGAATTATGACTATATATTTAAAAACGAAAAGGGGGTAAAATGGCAATCTTTAATAGAAATGACAAAGTTGCAGACACAGATTATTCAACAAAAGAATTAACTAAAGTATCTCAGGGAACTTCATTCACAGGAGATGTAGTAAGTGAATGTAATCTGCTTATTGATGGGGAAATCAATGGAAATATACTTTCAAAAGCATCAGTTACAATTGGAGCTAAAGGGAAAGTAGAAGGTAAAATAGCAGCTTCAAAAATTATTATAAGCGGTTTTTTCAAAGGAGAATTAGAAGGGGAGACTGTTGAACTTTCATCTACAAGTAATGTAATAGGGGATATCATCAGTGACAAACTTGTAATAGAAGATGGAGGAAACTTTGAAGGATACAGCAAGAAAAGAAAATCCAATGAATATCTGAGCATGAAAGAAGATGAAGAAGAAAAAGTAAACTCATATGATGACAAAGAAGAAGATGAATAATCAAACATTAACAGGTGATATTTTTTATCACCTGTTTTTTGTGAAATAAAAAAGGAGTGAGAAATTCACTCCAGTAATATATTTAGTTAAGAAGGAGATTCAAACCGCTAATTACGCTTATAATAACAATGAATTTTTCGAAAATACTCTGATTCATTTTTCCCACTATAAATCTTGCTATAAATATACCAATAAAGGTTGTAGGAATAGCAAATACACCTCTTGAGAGAGTAAATAAATTAATATTTTTTAAGAAAAAGAAATAGAGTAGAAATTTTGAAAAGTTAACTATGAAGTAAAACCAAGTTCTAGTCCCATAAAATTTTTCTTTATCTAAATCGATATTTAAAAGATATATGCTCATAAGAGGACCAGAAACATTTCCTATGAAAGAAGAAAATCCTCCAAGAAAACCAAAGATATGACTTAATTTTGAAAAATTGACATTGAGACTTTTCAATAAAGTAAGAATACCTATTGTTAATATGATTATTCCCATACTTTTTTTGAAAAATTCATCAGAAATATTGTTACCAAAAATTACAGCAACTATCATTCCAAGTACTGTCATTGGAAGTATTTTTTTCAGTGTTTTTAAATCCAGTTCTTTTCCATATAAATAAAGCATAGTTAGGTCAGAAATAACTACAGGGATAATAATAATACCAGCAGAGGTTTTTCCTCCATAAAGTGAAGCAAGCAGTGGAGAAAAGATTAACGCAGTTGGGATACCAAGTTTACTGAATCCAGTTCCAATTCCAAGGATAATCATTCCAAAAATCTCAATAGATGTCATAAGAAAGCCTCCAAATATTTCAATATGCAATATTAATAAAAATATGATATAATTTTATATAGATAAATAATGAAATTATACGTACTTTATAGTTATTTTAACACAAAAAAAATCAAAAAGATATAAAGAAGATTAAGTATTATGTAAATAATATTATTTACATAATAAAGTTAGGAGAGATATTATGAGTGTTTTTTTAAAAATTATTTTACTTATTATTTTAATATTAATGAGTATTTTCCTGTCTATGAGTGAAATATCTCTTGCTTCTGCAAGAAAGATGAAGCTTCAGATAATGATAGAAGAAGGAGATGAAAATGCTGAAAAAGTACTTAGAGTACAAGAGACTTCAGGGAACTTTTTTACAGCTATTCAAATAGGTATAAATGCTATTGCAATATTAGGTGGTATAATTGGAGATAATATAGCAGGACCGTGGGTAATACTTTTTATAGAAAAATGGATACCAAAACTTGCTGGAAATGCGTCCATGATAGGCAGCATAATATCATTTCTTATAATAACAGGAATGTTTATTGAATTTGCAGATTTGATACCAAAAAGATTAGCAATGGTAGCACCAGAGACAATAGCAATACATATAATCAATCCTATGTTAGTTTTGATGTGTATACTGAAACCTTTGATATTTATATTTAATGGAACTGCTACTTTTATTTTTAAATTATTTAAAATACCTTTGACAAGAAATGATATTATAACATATGATGACATATTTGCAGTAGTTGATGCAGGAGCAGAAGCTGGAGTAGTTCAAAGAAAAGAACATTATTTGATAGAGAACATATTTGAATTGGACACCAGATGGGTTTCTTCAATAATGACCACTCGAGATGAAATAATATATTTGACTTTAGAAGAAGGAGAAGAAAGTATAAAGGAAAAAATAGCTAATTATCCTCATTCTAAATTTTTAGTATGTCAAAATGAGATAGATACAATGCTGGGATATGTAGATTCTAAGGATATCCTTCCTAGAATCTTAAAAGGTGAAATGAGTGGACTTCATGATATACAGGAAATATGCAATCCCAATCTTCTAATAATTCCAAATACCTTGACATTATCAGAAGCTTTGGATAGATTTAATGAAGCAAGAGATGATTTTGCTATAATATTAAATGAGTATGGACATGTAGTAGGACTTGTAACATTAAATGATGTGGTAAATACTCTCATGGGAGATATAGTTTATCAGGATCAAAATGAACAGCAAATAATTTCAAGAGGTGAAGGTTCTTGGCTTATGGATGGAGTAACTCCTATTGAAGATGTAAAAAAGGTACTGGATATTGAAAAATTTCCAGAAGAAGATACATATGAAACAATAGCTGGATTTATGATGTATATGTTGAAAAGTATTCCTAAAAAGGCTGCTATGGTAAAATTTGAAAATTATACTTTTGAAGTTGTAGATGTAGATAACTTTAAGGTTGATCAGTTATTAGTTACAAAAAAAGCGGAACAGGAAGAAGAGTTAGGAAATATAAGTCTTGAATAATAATTAAAATAAAAAGACCACTCTTATTTTGAGGGTCTTTATTTTTTGATAGAAATTTATTTAAATATAATGTAAGTAAAAAATATAGAATAAAAAATTAATATTAAAAGTTAGAAATAATATATGAAATGAATTTATATTAATAGTAAAACTTTAATATTTTATTTGCTTTTAAGAAAAGATAGGAATATAATTTGTTATATATTATATAACAAGTGTAATGATTAAAAGTATATTTGTTATTGAAGAAATAATTGGAGGAACTGGAATGTTGTTTTGGGGGAAAAAGAAAAAAAGGCTTCCTGATATTATTGTAGGATTTGTTCTTTTGAAGAGTTTTGGTTATAATTTTAATAAACTGAAAATAAATTTAAAAAATGAATGGGGAATAGAAATAAATGATACAGCAGAAGAGGATACTATAGCTTTTAATATAGATGATATGCTTATAGCATGCAGTTTTGTACCAGAACCAATTCCAGACCATGAAGTAGAAAGCCATTATAAGGATAACTGGATGTGGAAGGATGCAGAGAAAGAGGTATCAAAACATAAGTCTCATGTTATAATTTCTATACTTAATGGAAGAGATAGCATAGAGAGATATAAAATATTTACAAAATTAGCAAGCAGTATATTAGTGGATAAGGAAGCTATTGCTGTATATATGAGTCCTATGATTATTGAAAGGGAGACTTATATATGTCTGGCTAAAGAATTAAAGATAGGAAAATTACCTGTACTTTTATGGGTATATATAGGAATAGCCAACAGTCAAAATGGAATATCAGCTTATACATTGGGACTCAATCATTTTAAGAAAAAAGAGATAGAGATATTGAATTCAGTTAGAGAATGTGAGGATCTATTTGAATTTATACTAAGAATAGTTAATGAAATAATAAAGAATGATATTAATGTAGAGAGGGGAAGTCTTTTTAGAATAGGAAAAAAAGAACTTTCTTTTAAAGTGTCTTCTGGTGTATTTGTAAATGGAAAATCTTTGAAAATAACATATTAATATATCTAGGAAACTGGACAGATTTATAAAATTAATTATTTAGAAACTAAAAAGAGATATTCAGGAGTCTAAGTTGAATATCTCTTTTCTATTTTTAACACACAGAAAGTTTAAATTGTAATTAAAGTTTAAATATTTATTTAAAAAGTTATTAATAACTAGTCTTTTTCATTCGCATATTGAATTTTTTTAGCCTGCATATCTTCTGGTTTATGTTGAGCAGCAAATTTAGCATGTTCTATATAGATGTTTTGAATATCTGGGTTTTGTCCTAAACCTTCTAATATAACTTTAGAAACTGTAAATCCAGCTTCTTTAAGGTCATTATTCCAATCTTCAGCTATATCGTTGTTAGCATGATCTCCAGCAACAAACATAAATGGCATTAAGATAACATCTTTAACATTTTTAGATTTTAGTTTAGCAACTACATTATCAAATGCAGGATATCCCTCTACTGTTCCAACTGCATAAGTATCCATTCCTTCAGCAGTGAATACATAATCCATCATAGCATAAGCAGAACCACCAAAATGATGAGTTCCATGTCCTACTAAAACTACACCTTGATTAGCTTTTAAAGGCCCTACTTTTTTAGCTATTGCTTTAGCAACAGTTTCATAATCTTCATGAGTAGTTAATAGTGGAGTTCCCATTCTTATATCTTTAAAATCTTTTTCATATCCTTTTAATTCTTCAGCAAGATTATTAGATTCAATTCCATTCATAATATGAGTACCTTGTACTAACAGATGAGTATATCCATTAGCTTTTAAATCTTTAATAACTTCTGAAGGATTTTGCTTTTCTATTCCTTTTGCTTTTAATCTTCTCATAACTATTCTTGAAGTAAAAGCTTCTTTTACATCAGCATTTTTAAATTCGTTTTTAGCCTTTTGGTTAATAGAATCAATAGTTAGAGCTCTAGTATCATCATAAGTAGTCCCAAAGTGGACCATAAGAACAGCTGCCTTGTCTCCCTTTTTCATTCCTTTGAAAAAATCATTTTCCACATATCCTCCTTCTGAATGCGCTAATGCTGCAGTTCCTGCTGCGAGAAGCAAAGCTCCTGCTAATAAATTTCTCATTTTTCCCATGATCTTCCTCCTAATAAATTTGCAGAGATTTCTTTTAAATAAAAAAAATCTCCTGAGATAGGAGATAAATGCCTTAATTAAATAAAAATAATAAAGGCCAATATCTCTCGTCCACGCAATGATATTACAGCAATACATTTGAGGCAGGTCTCCTGGCTTAGCTTCAATCTCTAGATACCCTTCCCAGATTAAATAATCCAGTGGTTATATCTTTTGTCAGCATCACAGTGGCGGGACCGCGGAGGAATCAGACCTCACTTCCCAATTATTCTAAATATAGAACCTCAAATTCAATTATTCTGTTCAGTATGAATATACTATGTTTTCTTTCAAATGTCAATACTTAAAATAAAAATTCAATTTAAAATTTGAGATAGAAAGGATATTTATATAATTCTCCATTGACAAAGAAGCAGTTAAGTAATAAAATTAAAGTATTAAAATATATTGCTATATGATGTTTATTCTAAGTTTTAATGATTAAAAGGGAATTGAGTGAAAATCTCAAACGGTCCGGCCGCTGTAAATTAGTAAATAGCTTTTAAATACCATTGGATTTGATATCTGAGAAGGAAAAAGCTGTGATTGAGCTATGAGTCAGAAGACCTGCTTAGAAAGATTATTGTACAAGCTTCCGAGGAAAGTTATGCTGCATGGAATTTTAGAGAACTTTTGTTGTAGTCTAGCATTTCTTTTTTGCTAGGTTTTTTTATTGTATAAAATTATATAATTTAGGAGAAAAAATGAAAAAAGAATATACTATTTTAATTATTGTATTCTTGTTTATAATAGGAAATATATCTTTTGGAAAGGAAAAATTTTCTATACACCAAGAAGAAGAGAATTTGCAGCTAGATTATTTTCCAAAAGCTGTTGTTACTGATTCAGCCATAATATCAAGATTTTTAGCAGCACTGGATATTGATCTAGTAGGTGTGGCAAGTTCAACAACAAAAATACCTGAAAAATATAATGATGTTCCTAGAATAGGAAGATCTGGAATACCTGATTTGGAACGGGTAAAAGCTTTAAAAACTGATTTAGTAATATCAACTGTTTACTCTAAACCAGCATTAAAACCTAAGTATGATAATCTGAATATACCAAGCTTTTATATGAAAGTAGATACATATGATGAGTCTATGAAAGCTATTGAAATATTAGGAAAAGCTTTTCATAAAGATAAAGAAGCAAAAGCTATACTTGATGATGTCAAAAAAAGAGAAGAATTGCTTGCTGAAAAATTAAAGGGAAAAGAGAAAAAAAGGATAGCTATACTGTATGGAAATGGAGAAAGTTTTTTTATGACTGGAAAAAATCATTTTTTACAAGGACTTATGGATAAAATAGGCTGTGAAAATATAGTAACCTCTATTGATAACAGTGCATTATTAAAAAGATCAGTGCCTTTTAGTATGGAACAATTAATTAAAGCTAATCCAGATGTTATATTGAGACTTCCTACAAGCCAAACTAAAAATGGAGAAGGATTTGAAGAAGTATTTTCAAGTAATCCTGTATGGAAACTTACAAATGCATATAAAAATAATAAAATACTGGACATTGATCCTACATTGTTCAGAATGAGTGCTGGGGTAAATTCCATAGATGCATTGGAGGAGTTATATAGATATGTTTATGAATAAAGATAAGAGAGGAAAAAAGATAATTCTTATCTTTATTGCTCTAATCATTTTAAGTTTTTCAATAATATTTTCAGTAAGATTTGGAAGTGTAAATTATACTTCTGAAGAGATACTGAAATCTCTTTTTATGAAAAGCTATAATGATGAGATATTAAAAGCTATTTTATGGGATATAAGAATACCACGTATTCTGATTGCTGTAATGGTAGGGTGCAACCTATCTCTGGCAGGAGTATTGCTTCAGGCTGTAATGAAGAATCCATTGGCTGATCCAGGTTTAACAGGAGTATCCTCAGGAGCCAGTGTCACAGCTTTAATTATTATGATATTATATCCAAAGGCTGTATTTTTTATGAATTTTTCTGCATTTGTAGGAGGTTCAATAGCTTGTGCAATTGTATTTATGCTGGCTTGGAGAAAAGGATTAAAACCAATAAGAGTAATATTGTCAGGAGTAGCTATAAATGCTATATTAGGAAGTGTTACAGGATTGATGTTTATACTATTCAGTGATGAGATACAGGGAGTGCTGTCATGGCTTAATGGAAGCTTGAATGGGAAAAATTGGAAACATGTAGCTGCTCTTTTACCATATACACTGATTGGTATTTTGGCGTGTTTTACAATGATCAGAGATGCTAATATACTTCAACTTGGAGATAATTTTGCTGTAAATTTAGGAATAGATATTCCTAGAAAAAGATTGAAATTATGTGCTCTTGCCTGCTTTCTAACAGGAATATCAGTTGCTAATGTGGGATTGATAGGATTTGTAGGATTAATAGTTCCTCATATAGCCAGATTGATAATAGGTTCAGATCATACATATTTGATACCTTTTGCTGGACTGCTTGGTGCTGTAGTACTGGTAGTAGCTGATACAATAGCAAGAACTATGTTTTCACCTATTGAAATACCAGCTGGTATAGTAATGGCTGTAATTGGTGTTCCATTCTTTCTTTATCTGCTGAGAAAGGTAGGTGACTAAGATGGAAAGTATAAAAGGATATAATATAGAACTTGCTTATGGAGAAAAGGTCATTATACATAATCTGGATATAAAAATAAATAAAGGAGAAGTAGTTTCCATAATAGGAACTAATGGATGTGGAAAATCTACTCTTTTGAAAGCTATATCAAGAGTTCTTCCATGTAGGAATGGAAGTATATATATAGACGGAGAAGAGATAAGCCATATAAAAAATAAAGAATTTGCTAAAAAGCTTGCATTTGTTTCACAAAATAATGAAATTCCAGATGATATAACTGTTTATGATTTTATTATGTATGGGAGAGTTCCACATAAAAAATGGTATGAAGTGTACAATCAGGAAGATAGAGATATTGTAAATTGGGCTGTTACAATATGTAAATTAGATAATTTCAGAGAGAGAAAAGTAATGAGTCTATCAGGTGGAGAAAGACAGAAAGTATGGATAGCAATGGTGCTTGCTCAAAAGACAGGTATACTTTTACTAGATGAACCTACTACATATCTTGATATATGCCATCAATTCGAAATAATGGAACTTGTAAGAGAGTTGAATCAAAACCTTAACATAACTATAATAATGGTGCTTCATGATTTGAATCAGGCAGCTCAATACAGCAACAGAATAATTGTGCTAAAAGATGGTAAGAAATATAAAGAAGGAAAATCATTGGAGGTTCTTACACCACAGCTAATAAGAGAAGTATATAGAGTAGAGTCATCAATAGAAATGGAAGAAGGAATTCCATATTTTAGATTGAAAGGGATAGTTAAATAATCTTCATAAAAAATTTTATATACAGTTATTTTTTATAGCATTTTTAATAAAATATTGACAAAAAATAATTTAAATTGTACTATTGTAGTAGATAGTATTAGGTGCCAAAAGGCTTAATAGAGGAAGTAGGGTGAAAATCCCTCACAGCCCCCGCTACTGTAAGGTGGACGAAACCAATGACCACTAGATTGTTTAATCTGGGAAGGTAGGGAGTAGAATGAAACTGAGTCAGGAGACTTACCTAAAAACTAGTTTTTTGCTTTTTCGGCGGGAAAAAGAGAGAATAAAAAATTAAATATTTATTTAAATAATATGATATTTAAGATTCTCTGATAAAAACAAAATGGGGGCTTGTAAGCACTGTTTAAAGTTTTATCAGAGATTTTTTTATTGTAATAATTAATTTTGAAAATAGATCAGGAGGCAAAATGTATACTTACTTCATAGAGGGTGGAACAATGATGTGGCTTTTAGCTGCATTATCTATAATAGGATTGGGAACGATATTAGAAAGAGCTGCTTATTTCATGAAAAATGAGCAAGGAATAACAAGAGAATTTAAAGAAGAAATAGTGACTTTAGTGAGAGCAGGAAAAGAAGATAAAGCTATAGAGTTATGCAATAAAACAAATAATTCAGTATCAAGAACAATAAAAAGTATACTTCTGGCATACAGAAATGAAAATGATCTTTATGAAAGTAAAGAAAAACTCATGAAAGAAAAAGCTCTAGAACAAATAGAGAATCTAGAAAGAAGGTTATCTATATTAGGGATAGTTGCATATATTTCTCCAATGGCTGGTCTTCTTGGAACAGTGCTTGGAATGATAAAATCCTTTAAAGCTATAGCGTTGCAGGGAGCTGGAGATCCTAATGTAGTAGCTAATGGAATATCAGAGGCATTATTGACAACAGCAGCAGGATTGCTTATAGCAATACCAGCAATAATAGCATATCAGACATTCAATAGAAAAGCTGATAAAATAATGCTTGAAATAGAAAAGACTTCTACTGCGCTTATTAATATAAAAAAGGCTGGAAAGAAGGACGAGATATGAGAGAGTTAAGAAGAAAGAAGGGGATAATCAATCCAGATCTAACACCATTGATAGATGTAGTTTTTCAGTTATTAATATTTTTTATGCTAGTAACCACATTTAGTCAATACAATAAATTTGATATGAATCTTCCTAAATCTTCTGTAGAAGAAATAAATATAACAGAAGAAGGGGTTGAACTGATAATTAATAAAGATGGAAAATATTTTTTTAAAAGTGGAGAAGATTCTGTAGAGGTAGAAAATGAAAAACTGGAAGAAACAATAAAAGAGCTGATGAAAGGAAGGAAAGAACAGACTCTTATTGTAAGTGCTGATAAAGATTTAAGATATGAAATTGTAATAGAAACTATGGGAAGATTAAAAAATATTGGATTGGAAAAATTAGAGATAAATAGTATAAAGTAGGTGATAAATTTGAAATTTTATATATTCTCTTTTTTATGTCATCTGCTGCTGCTTTTTGCTATATATACCAAACCTGTAAAAGATGTAAAATTAGATAGTAAAAATGTTCTTGTGTATCTTAGTGAACTGAAGACAGAAAATAATACTCCTGCCCCAGCACCTCTCCAGTCACTTACACAACCTGAAGAACCTAAAAAAGATGAAAAACCAAAGGAAGAAAAGAAAATTGAAAAAAAGATAGAGAATAAAGTAGTCAAAAAAATTGTTAAAAAAGAAGTTAAAAAGAACGAAGAAGTAGTAAAAGAAGAAAGTGGAAAGGAAACAGCTGCAGAAAATTCAGTACCATATAATCCGTTAGCAGGACTTATAAAAGATGGAACAGGAACATATATAGGAGATCAGAAGAACGGAGGTGGCATCAGGTACAGAATAAAAAGAGAAGTTGAACCAGAATATCCTATTCTTGCTAAAAGAGCTAACTATAGAAATGAAGTAATTATAAAAACCAAATTTCTTATAGGATTAAATGGAAAAGTAGAAGAGATAATTTTTCTTGATAATTTTACCTCTTATGGTTTTAGAAAAGAAGTGGAGAAAGCCCTTAGAAAATGGGAATTTGATCCAATAACTTATCATGGAGAAAAGATAAAACTCTATTTTTATAAAGATTTTAGATTTAATGTAAAATAATACTTTAAAAGATAGAAATGAGAAAATAAAGTAAAAATAAATATTACATAAATTTAATAAGGAGATGATAATTATGAGAATCAATTCAGAGAGTACAAATTCTATAATACCAGCTTTACTTATAAACAAGGCAGTAGAAGAAGCGAAAAATCATGAGATACCTTGCAGTATAATAGAAATGGAAATATTTACAGTGATGGATACTGTTAATCTTTATTTTTTTAAGGAAGAGAATGCTGTATATAAAATGACAGTAGATTGTATCAATAGTGGAGAAGAATATGTGAAGAAATATATGGAACTTATCAAAAATTCTTTCACTAAAGCTCTAAATGACTTTGGGAATATATCTAAAGTAGAAATAGTGAGAGGAGCAAACTCTTAAGTTAAATAGTTTTTTTATTGATTGCTGCACATTTAATAAAATTAAATGATTCAGAGTTATTATTTTAATATAAAAATGATATAGTATGTGCATACAATAAAATAAAAATATCAAAAGGTTCTAGTATTACTGGTGTTACTAGATTAAAAGGGAATTGAGTGAAAATCTCAAACGGTCCCGCCACTGTAATGAGGATGAAAGCAGATTACCACTGAGATATGAATAAATCTTGGGAAGGTGTGTGAGTAAAGCGATTCTAAGTCAGGAGACCTGCCTTTGATAGAAAATATCAACTTGCGAGGACGAGTGTGAATTTTAGAGATTATATTTTGTTAATTATTATTTTTAATACAAAATATTCAATTCCGAAATTTACATAGTTGTAAGTTTTGGAATTTTTTTATTTATGTCATAAAATGGAGGGATAAAAATGAGTATAAGAGAAGTACCTTTTTTTAATAAAACTTTGATAAATGAAATAGTATATATAACAGAAGAAAATGATCCTTTTACAGGTAAGTTAATATGTAAATATCCTACAGATATTTTGAAAGAAGAGGAAGAATACAGAGATGGAATTAAAGAGGGCATAAGTAAAAAGTTTTATCCAAATGGACTTTTGAAAGAAATGGCTGAATATAAAGAAGGAAAATTAAATGGTGATTTCTCACAGTTTTATATCAATGGAAATATAGAGGAATATATTTTTTTTAAGGATGATCAAATGGATGGAGAATGGGTAAAATATTTTGAAAATGGAAATATCAGAATGAGAGCATTTTTCAAAAAAGGGAAACTCAATGGACAAAAATTAGTTTATTATCCTAATGGAGAAATTCAAGAGAGCAGTATGTTTCAAGACAATATACTTCATGGAAGGAACATATTATATTATCAGAATGGTAAAATACAGGTAGTAAGAAATTTTGTATATGCTCAATTAGAAGGGGCAGTTACATACTATTTTGAAAATGGAGATGTGGAAATAAAGGAAGAATATAAAAAACATGATAAGAATGGAAGATATATAAGATACTATGAAAATGGAGTGATTAGTGCAATAGGAAACTTTAAAGATAATATGTTGGATGGAGATTGGAGTATGTTCTATGAAAATGGAAAGCTTTTAGGTACAGCATCATTTATAAAAGGCAAGATTATAGATGAAGCTTCATAAAATTAAGTTATTAAAACAAACTCCATGAATTATAATTCTAATAGTTTATATATTTATTATGAATATTTAAAGGGAGAGAAGAGATGAAAAAAGATTTAAAAAAAGGTTTTGATGTTGGAGAATTAGCAAAAGCAGTTGAAAATGGAGAGCATTTTAAAGGTGTAGAAAGAAAGGTTGAATTTACCTATTTAGGAAAAGAACTTCCTATAGTTCAAAAAATTGTATCATATGTTGTAACTGATGAATTTATTGAAAAAAATTTAGAAAAGCTATTAAAACTTAATATTATAAAAGGAGAGAAAAATGAAAAATAAAAAAGAAGATTTAACTAACTTAAATATCTTAGAAGAATTGAATAGAAAGGTTCAGATTAAAAAAGATGATGAAAAAGAGGAATTTCATGAAATTAATAATCTGGATATCTTAGAAAAAATAGATAGAAATATTCAAAATGAAAAAGAAAAGAAAAAATAATTATGAAGTATTAGAAAAATTTTTGAAAAGCTAGTAATGTAAATACTTTTTGAAGTGATATAGATATTTGTTATATTTATAAGATTTAAAATATTGTTTGATATTTTTTTCAAAATACTGGAAATAAAATATGGAATGTAATTAAAAATGAGATGAACTTAAATAAATTTCAGGTTCATCTCATTTTATATAAAAATTAGTTTTAATTATCAATTTACTTCATCTTTTCTAATAATTTCTCCTCTGTAATCAAAAATATTCAATATATTTTTTAATTCAGCATTAATAGCTGGAACATGATAAGTAGAACCAGCTACAGCATCCATTTTTACATTATTTTTATCTTGCCCAATTACCATTTTTTTTACAGACTCTGAATTAAGAGGAATATGTTTCTTCTTTACTTCAGGAATAGAATAATCTATTATTTTTCCATCTAAAGAAATTATAACAATGAAGGGTTCATGTCTGTCATAAACTTTTAAATGAGTTAAACAAGCATATGCAGAAATTTTATTATTAGTTTTTAATGGAATAAAATTATAATATCCAAGAATTCCATAATCTTTTACTTTTCCAAATTCATCAAATTTAAAGTTTGTTTTTATTATTTCATCTTTAAAATTTTCAATTTTGAATCTGTCTGTGGGACTTTCTTTTACTCTATAGCTATACACCTCTAAAATGAAAGATAGAAATAATATTAAAAATATAAAAATTTTATTACATTTTTTCATTGTCTCCTCCCTTTTTCAGTATTAAAATTTGTATTCTGCACTTATATAATATGTTCTTTCAGGTGAAGGAGAATAATTGATTTTTGTACCAGCGTAAGTAATATAATCACAATATATTTCATTGAAAATATTATCTATTCCAGCTGCAAGAGATACTCCATTTTCAAAATTATATTTAGCAGAAATATTCGTAACCATATAGCTATTTGTTTTAGGAACTTTATTATAATAATCATTGATTAAATAAGCTTTTCCATGATAGTTTGATTCTATATTGAAAGTAAATTGAGAAGTTATATCGTAGGTAGCTCCTAATCCAAACACTATATTGCTTACACCAGGGATATCATTTCCCTTATATGGTCCATCTACAATTTCATTATGCATATATGTAAAGTTTTCTCTCAATGTTAATTTATCAAAATATTGTTCACTAGCAAGTTCGAGTCCTATTCTCTCAGTTTTTCCATCAAGATTGTAGTAGCTTCCACTTCCAGATTTATCTATTATTTCATCTCTGTAATAGTCATACATTATTTCTTTGTTTCCTTTTATATAGAATAAAGCTCCAGATAAATAAATATTATTTATAAGAGATTTAACTCCAATTTCAAAAGTATCAACTTCTTGTGAATCTCTTGAAGCAGTTTCTCCAGTAGCTTTATCTGTTTTCCAGCTAGTATATTCAGTCAGATTAGGAGATCTATATACTCTATTCCAGCTGATATATCCAGAAGTATCTTCAGAAAACATATAGTTTGCTGTTAATTCATAGTTTGTATTAGTATTAGAATCGCTAATATTTTTTTTACTTTTAAAAGTTCCATTAGTATTATAAGATGTTTCATCTTCATCAAATTTATTTCTTTCTACTCTAATTCCTTGGGTAAAGATAAAATTGTTATAACTGTATTTATTAAGAAGATAACCACCAATGGCTTCATAATCAGTTTCTGTATATGTTTTACGATAAATTGTAGAGCCAGAAGCACTATATCCATCTTCTTTAACCTTTGCTTTTGAATAATCTCCACCAAATATTAAATGATTTTTTTCAGCATAACTATATTTTAACTGCGCATTTGTATAGATAGAATCAGTATTTTTTACTCTGCTGTGATATGATGAATATGCAGCTGTTCTAGGCTGAGAATAAGTATATTCCCTCTCTCTATATTCAGTTACAGCTGAAAGAGATAAATTATCAGACAGCTTTTTATTAAATTCAAGAATATATTTATCCTGTGTATCATGAGCTATTTTTTCTTTATAGCTTGAATCATTCTGCCTTCTATCATCATCATATTGAGCTTTAGTAAGATAACTAGAACCTGTTGATTTTCTTTCATTACGAATATATTTAAAACCTATATTTCCATCTTTTAATTTGTATTTAGCTCCTATTTCTCCAAATTCTGATTCTTTTTTAGTATAAACTCTATAACCATCTTTATCTGTATTAATATATTTTGCATCTATTGAAAGATTTTCTGTTAAATTCATTCCATAGTTTACTTTGTATTTTCGCTCATCAAATGAACCTATTTGAAGTCCAGCATTTCCCCAATATTTTTTATCTCCATGCTCTTTTGTAATAATATTTATAACTCCAGATGTGGCATTTCCTCCATATATAATAGCACCTCCAGCTGGAACTACTTCTATTTTTTCTATCTGTTCTACAGGAATAAAATCTAAATCAAACGATCTGTTATCCATTCCATTTTGAGGGATTCCATCAACCAACACAACTAGATGTTTACTTCCCATACTGGGAACTTGTCCTCTCATTGATAAGTTTCCTCCTGAGAAAGATAAACCAGGAATATTAACAAGAGCTTCTTCTACATTCTTGTAACCTCTTTTTTCAATCTCTTTTCCTGTAAGAACAGTGACATTTTTAGCAGTTTCTATAACAGGAGTTTCCTCATATCTTTCTGATGTTATAGTTGATTCATTAAGTTTTACAGCAAACTCTTCTTTTTTTATTAAATCTCCTCCATACAGAGATGAACTTAAAATTAATACTGAAATTCCAATCTTTTTATACATTTTTCCCCCTTAAAATATTAATTTTTCAAAAAATATATAAGGTTTTGTAAATAAAAAAACCTAATAAATAGAGAGTTCTACCTACTAGAGAGTCAAATTAAAAACATACAATGATTTTAAACCATTGATAAATGTATATACGACTATTTGGTAAGTCTTCTGACTCAGTTTCATCCTACTCTCACGTCTTCCCAGTTACCCAGTGACATAATGTGATTTCGTCCACTATACAGCAGCTTTCGCTGTGTGGGATTTTCACCCAGCTTCCTCTATTAAGCTTTACAAAAAGCACCTAAATATATTTTCGATTACAAAACTAATTGTACTTTATTTATTACTAAATGTCAATATTAATTTCATATATATTTTTTATAAAAGAATTTTTAAATGAAACTATTGGTGATATTTATTTTAAAAAATTATAATTTTATATTTTATTCTTTTAAAAGTATTTGTACAGAAATGTTTTGAAGTAAAATAAATAATTTATTGACAAGAATATTTCTTTTATATATCATTATAAGAAAGAAAAATACTTTTGATAAATTTAAGAATAGTGCCATAAAATAAGATATACTGGAGGAATGAATTTATGAAAAAAGTTTTAGGAGTGTTATTATTGTCAATTATAATTTTCACTGTTGCCTTTAGCAGTGATAGAAGTGAAGAATATTTTAATGTTGAAACAAAAGAAGATAATCTTTTGTATAAAAAAGAAGAGAGTGAGCCTTATTCTGGAACAGTAATTATAAAAGATGAAGGTAAAATAATTAAAAAACAAATTTATGATAAGGGAAGATTGAATTCAGAAAAAGGATATTACGAAAATGGAAATATAAAGTGGGAGTCTACAAGTTATAAAGATGGAAAATTACATGGATTGAGCAGAATTTATTATGAAAGTGGACAGCTTAAAATGGAAACTAATTATAAAAATGGGCAGAAAGATGGCATAGAGAAAGGATATCATAAAAATGGAAAAATATTAGGAGAACTGAGTTATAAAAAAAACAGCTTACATGGAATAGCAAAATTTTATGATAAAAATGGTAATTTAGAGCATGAACAAAACTATAAAGAAGATATACTTCATGGAACAGAAAGAATATATGAAGATGGAAAAGTAATTTTAGAAAGAGAATACAAAGATGGAGAGATTGTATCAAGTAAAAATTTAAAAAAATAAATTATTATAATATAAACAATAAAGAATGGTTTAAAAAATAGGAATTTTCCTCTTTAATAGACCATTCTTTAATTTATATGTCTCAATTAGAAAAATTTTTTAGTAAATAATTAAACTTTTAATTAAAATATTAGAAAGTATAATTTATTCCAACTGAAAAGTTTCTTCCAGCTGCTGGTGAATATTGACGTGTATTATTTCTATAATATCCAACATAATCTTCATAATGTTTATCAAATAGATTATTAATTCTAGCAGTTAATGCTACTCCATTTTCAAATTTATAGTTTGCAGATAAATCAACTGTTGAATAATCTCCACAATCTTTTGGTCTAACATTTTCAGGATCATCTGAATCATAATAATTTCCATAGTAAACAACATCTGCATTTAAATTCAGATTATCATTATATTTATAATTAACTGCAAAACCTAATTTCCAATTTGGAACCATAGGAATTTCTTTATTTTTTCTTGATTCAAAATCAGAATCAACAATTTTATGATTTATATATGTTACTGATTCAGTAAAAGTAAATTTGCCTAAATATTGTTCTGATAAAAGTTCCACTCCAATTCTTCTTGTATCTCCCATATTGTAATATGGAAAATTAGTTTCACTAGGCTCATCAGAATCAATAGTTCCTTGATAATAAATTTCTCCATCAGTTTTTTTGTAGAAAGTAGAAAGACTGAAATAAATATCTCCTATAAAATCTTTTATTCCTAGCTCAAAAGTATGTTGAGTTTGAGAATCTAATTTAGAAGCATTTACAGTATAGTTCATCTCTCGTATTAATGGTGTTCTAAAATCTCTTGATAATTTTCCATAGATCATTCCAGTATCTGAATAATCATATTTTAATTCTAAAGTTGCAGCATAATTTTTATACTCTTGATCTCCAGCTTCTCCTTTTTTATCAGCAGGAATAGGATTATTTGTAGACCAATAATAGTCATATTTAGCTATATTATATCTAAATCCCTGTCCAAAAGTTAATTTTCCAAATTTAAGTTCATTCATTATGAACATTCCATAATCATCTTTTACAGACTTTTTACCTGTATATTTTCCAGTTGC
Source organism: Fusobacterium sp. (assembly GCF_032477075.1). Taxonomy (NCBI): domain Bacteria; kingdom Fusobacteriati; phylum Fusobacteriota; class Fusobacteriia; order Fusobacteriales; family Fusobacteriaceae; genus Fusobacterium; species Fusobacterium sp. Next base: position 50,359 of record NZ_JAWDXO010000020.1, read on the forward strand.
TAATGCTTTATCAGTTTCCTGCAGGTAGTCCAATCCAGCTATAAAATAATTTTCTTCCATATATTTATGTTTTATTTGTGTTTTTATATATTTTTTTTCATAATCTCCAGTTTTAAGTTTAGTTCTTTTATTAGTAGTATCCTTTGTATATAAATTTGCATAAGTTAGAAATTCTGTATTTTCCCCTATATTTTGTCTATAGTTAACATACCAATCATCTGATTTTGTATAAGTCCTAGTTCCAAATCTTCCTTTTGAAGATAGATGAATTTGATCTCTATCCTCATTATAATCAGACTCATCTAAATCTCCTCCATCAGCACGATACTTTTCATTTCTAGTATATTTTACTTTTAAATCTGCATTATCAAACTTATATTTAGTATCAAAAGAAATTTCTTTAGTTCTGCTTGTAAGTTTTCCTATATCATCATCGTCTCTCCAGCTATTTATTTTAGACCTTGAATAATCTACTTTTAAAGCTAATTTATCAGTAGCCTTTACACTTGAAGAAACTCCATATTTCCAGATATTTTTTTATCACTATCTTTTCCAAAAATATTTTTAGAAAGTATATTGATAACTCCTCCAGAAGCACCATCTCCATAAAGAATTCCCCCACCATTAGGAATAACCTCTATTCTCTCAATAGAACTTATAGGAATATTACTAGCTTCAGCACTTGAAATTCTTACTCCATCATATGTAATAATAGAGTTTCTTTCTGCATGAACAGAACTGTATCCACCAATATCAAAAGCAATATTTCCATAGTAATTTTTAGCCATTATTCCAGGAACCATTCTAAGAGCAGCTGCTAAATCTTGTGCTCCTTTTTCCTCAATTTCCTGTGCTGTAACTATTGTAATGTTAGCAGCAGTATTTCTTACTGTAGTTTCAAAGTTTTCAGTAGAAATAACACTTTCATTAAGTTTTGTGCTTTGTATTTCTTCAGCGTATACAGATGAGCTTAGAACCAAAGCTAAAATTCCAATTTTTTTGTACATTTCTTTCCTCCATATTTTTAATATTTAATAATAAAAATTCAGGCACTTTGGTAGAAATGATAGATATTATTTATTAGAAATAAAAAAACTCTAATAAAATAGAGTATCTACCTTACTAGAGAGTCAATTTAAAAATATGTTTAAAAAGTAAAAAAGCACTTATAAAAACAATGATATTTGACTATTTGGTAAGTCTTCTGACTTAGTTTCATTCTACTTTCACGTCTTCCCAGTTTCCCAGTGACATAATGTGATTTCGTCCACCATACAGCAGCTTTCGCTGTGTGGGATTTTCACCCATCTTCCTCTATTAAGCTTTACAAAAAGCACCTAAATATATTTTATTACACTGATGATTATACTAGAACAATTATTTAATGTCAATTAAAATTGACATATTTCAAAAATCGAAATAGAGACAAGAATAAAAGCAATAAAAAGTTATATAAAAAAATATAATTTGAAATATGGACAGCAGAAAATTTTTAATTATTCGTTTGACTAAAAAAATGAAGTATTGTATAATTAATCAAAATGTAAAAATATAATAGAATCTATGGTTCATTTAGTTGATTAAAAGGGAAACAGGTTTAAATCCTGTATGGTCCCGCCACTGTGAGATGGATGAAAGCAAATTCCACTGGCTATAGCTGGGAAGGATGTAAGTAAGATGAAGTCAAGTCAGGAGACCTACCAAAGATTTATTTATTCTATATCTGCGAGGACGGATAAGGTATTCTTATGCCGTCTTTTTATTTTAAGAACGGTTTTTTTATTTTTTGGAGAAAGATATGTTAAAAAAATTATTTTTATTAATATTTACAATAAATACAATTGTCTTTGGAAAAGTTCCACAAAGAGCTGTGTCAGCATCACAATTTACTACTGAAATTCTTCTTGCCATAGGAGCAGAGAACCAGATGGCAGGAACAGCTTTCCTTGATAATGCAATACTTCCAGAATTGGAAGAAAAGTATAAAAAGATTCCTATATTATCAAATAAATATCCAAGTAAAGAAACATTTTATTCAGTAAATCCTGATTTTGTTACAGGATGGAAATCACTAAGTGCACCAGCTAATTTAGGAACAGTAGAAGAATTAAATAGCAATGGAGTAGAAGTATTTTTTATGAAGTCTTTGGAAAGCAGTGATATAAATGATGTATTCAGCGATATTACGGAATTGGGAAAGATATTTGATAAAGAAAAAAATGCTGAAAATATTGTTTTCACTATGAAAGAGAATCTTGAAAAAATAAAAGAAAAACTCCCAAAAGAGAAGATAAGAATATTCCCATATGATGGAGGAGAAACAGCTCCCTTTGTTGTTGGAGGAAGTGGAATAGGAAATACTGTTATAGAACTGGCTGGAGGAGAAAATATATTTAAGGATATTAGGGCAAGTTTTGGAAATGGAACTTGGGAAAAAGTATTGATAGAGGATCCTGATATGATATTGATTATAGATTATGGAGATAATACTATTGATAAAAAAATAGAATATTTGAAAGAAAAATCACCTATAAAAGAATTGGATGCAGTAAAAAATGAGAGATTTGCAGTGATAGGGTTAGTAGATATATCAGCAGGAATAAGAAATATAGATGCAGTTAAAAAACTAGCAAAAATGTTTCATAATGTGGAGATAAGTATCAAAGGGGAGATTTAGATGAAAAAAACAGTAGTATTATTCTTTGTGTTATCAGCAATGAATTTTGCCTCATCAGAAGATTTATCAGTAAAATTGGAAGATTCAGTTATATCAGGGGAAGGTTTTTATAACACTGTGAGAAATACATCTAAAACTATTTATACAGTGACTTCTGATGATATTCAAGAAAGTGGAGCACAATCAATACCAGAAGCTTTAAAAATGGTACCTGGAATAAAAATAGCAGAAGGGTATGATGGAAATGGAGTAGTGGATATCAGAGGGCAAGGGAAACAATATAATAGAAATACAGCTGTTATTGTAGATGGGATAAGAATAAATCCTTTTGATTGGGGAGCACCAGATTTATATTCTATCCCTATTGAATCTATTGAAAAAATAGAAGTAATACCAGCTAATACTTCAGTAGTATATGGAGATAATACAGTTGGAGGAGTAATAAATATCATAACTAAAAATGGAATTGGAAAAGATAGGCTTGTTCTAGGAACACAGATTGAATCACACAAAGGTGCTAAGGGAACAGTTGATTTTAATACTGTTGTAGGTAATACAGCAATATTTGGAAATTATCTAAATAAAAAAAGTGATGGATATAGAGAAAATTCAAGATCAAAATATGAAAATGTAGAATTAGGTATAAATAGTCAGCTTGATGAAAAAAATAGTATATTATTTAAATATAGCTACAACAATAGCTATAAAAGATTGCCAGGAAAATTAACTCAAGAGAAATTAGATGAAAACAGAGAACAGGCAGAAAATTTAAATGATTGGATGTTTAGTGAAACCAATAGATTTTTAGGAGCATACACATATAAAAATGAAAATCTGGAAATTTCAGAGCAATTAAGCTATCAAGAAAAACATATAGATGGGAAAAGTGATACACTGCAAAAAGATCTTTCTGACTTAAATAATATTTTGAAGTTTAAATATACACAGGGAAAGAATAAGGTGATATCAGGAATAGACTATACTTATGGGAAAGTAGACATTCCCAAATATTTAAATAAAAAATTAATAGGTAAGGCAGAGAAAGAGGGAATAGGAATATTCATCTCAAATACTTATTCTATAACAGATAAATTAGACTTGCAAGGTGGGATAAGGTATCAGAAAACAGAGTTCAAATATACTAAAAATTCAGAGTATACAGGAAATAAAAAAGTATTAAAAGATAAGAATGATTACTCAATAACTGTATTTAATGTAGGAGCAAACTATAAATATTCAGATATAGGGTCTGCATATTTAACTTTTGGAAAAGACTTCAGAACACCATTAGCTAATGAAATGCTTTCAGGAAATGGGTGGTTTGAGGATATTAAACCTCAGGAATCATATACTGCTGAATTAGGAATAAGAGATTTCTATAAAGATATTTATATAAATTCAAGTGTTTTTTATACTCTAATTGAAGATGAGATATATTTTAAAACTGGAGGATATAATACTGTTGGAGATAGTGGTATCAATACTAACTATGATGGTAAAAGTGAAAAGATTGGATATGAATTATTTTTAGAAAAAATAATGACTGAAAAATTAAGACTAAATGGAAGCTATTCTTTTATATATTCAAAATTTAAAACAGGAGAATACAAGAATAACTATATTCCAGGAGTATCAAAGAATAAAGCAGCTATAGGAGTAAATTATAAAGTTACAGATGATTTAGGAATAAATTTAACAGGTAATTATTATGGAAAATCATATGCTTTGTCAGATGAAAAAAATAAACAGAAAAAAGTAGATTCATATATAAATATTGATTTGAGCATGAGTTATGAAGTTAATGAGAGCTTTAGAATTTATGGTGGAATTAAAAATCTAACAAATGAACATTATAATGAAAGTGTAGAAGAAACTATACCCTGGGGAAAGACAGAGCCTGTGAGATATTACTATCCAGCTATGGAGAGAAGGTATTTTTTAGGATTTGAATATAGAGCAATTTAGGGAGATAATGGTGAAAAAAGTATTAATTTTCTTTATAATAATATTTAGAATAAGTGTAAGTCAAGAGAATATTAGAATCATATCTTTATCTCATTTTTCTACAAGAATACTGATAGAATTGGAACAGGAAAAGAAAATAGCAGCACAAGGCTGGAATAACAATATAGAATTTCCAGAAGATATAGAGGAAAAATTAAAAGATATTCCTGATATCTCAGTAGGAGTACCAACTAAAGAAAAAATCTATCAATATGCTCCTACTCATATAATAGGATGGGAAAGCGCATTTACTGATAAAAATATTGGTTCTAAAGAAGAATTGAAAAATAATGGAATAAAAATTTTCTCATTTGAATCAGCTTCAACAAATGGAACAATAGAAATATTATTTGATGATTTGAGAAAACTTGGAAAACTTCTTTTAATAGAAAATAAAATAGAGGAAGAAATTAGAAAAATAAGTGAGAACTTAAAAAAATTTGAATATCCAAATAAAGGAGAAAATATATTATTTATAAGTAATGTAGATAAAAATCCAAGTTTAATTGGTGGAAATGGTCTGATACAATCAATAAGTGAAAAAGCAGGATATAGAAATGTATTTGGAGATATTAATAAAAATTATTTTACTGCTGATTGGGAAAATATAATAGAGAAAGATATTGATAATATAATTATATTAGCTATTGATGAAAAGGATTTTAAAAATAAATATAATAAGCTATTGAATAAAGGCTATTTTAATGATAAAAAAGCTTTTAGTAAAAATAATATTTTTTATCTGAACTATATAGAGACTGCTCCAAGTCTTCATATAGCAGAAACAGCAGAAAAAATAGCATTAAAAAAATTGTACAGAGTGGAGAAAAATAAATGAAAAAATTGCTGAATAATTACAAAATATTATGCCTAATATTATTTATATTATTACTGATATGTTCTACTTTAGTAGTAACAATAGGCTCTGTATCTCTTAAAGGAACTGATGTATGGAAAATAATAGTGAATAAGAGTCTAGGAAGAGAAGTTTTTCAGAAAGAATGGAAAAATAGTATAGAGATAATAGTATGGAATTTAAGAGTTCCAAGAATAATAATGGGAATGACAGCAGGTGGAGCTTTGGCATTAGTTGGAATACTTATGCAGTGTCTTACTAAAAATCCTCTGGCAAGTCCATACATATTAGGAATATCAGCTGGGGCAAGTACAGGAGCAGTAATGGCTATTCTGTTTTTAGGAGGAACGTTTTTTTCTGTTCCTATTGGAGCTTTTGTATTTGGAACTTTAACAGCTTTTATAGTGTTTTATTTTGCAGGAGCAGGGGGATTTTCTAGTACAAGATTAGTGTTGATAGGAGTTGCAGTATCCTCTCTTTTTTCTGGAATAACAACACTAATGATAATGATGGCACCTAATGAAAGAGAACTGCAAGGAGCTATATTTTGGATGTCAGGAAGTCTTGGAGGTTCTAATTGGAAATATATACCTTTTGCAGTGACAAGTTTAGGAATATCTTTTCTATTAATATATCCTAAATACAGAGAACTTAATATACTTGTGACAGGAGATGAAAATGCTGTTGCTTTAGGAGTAGACATAAAAAAGATTAGAATATTAATTGTATTGATATCAACATTTTTGACTGGAGTTATAGTATCAAATACAGGAATAATAGGGTTTGTAGGATTAGTAATACCTCATATTACAAGAGGATTGGTAGGAGGAAATCATAAGAGAGTTATACCATGTGCCATACTCATGGGAGGAGTATTTTTGATTTTAACAGATGCAGTTACCAGAGGTCTTTTCGTTTCACAAGAAGTACCAATAGGAGTTATAACTTCTATGTTTGGGGCTCCTTTTTTTCTAAATATGTTGAGAAAGAAAGCATATAGATTTGGAGGAGAATAGTATGATAAAAGTGAAGAAGCTTGAATATTCTATAGATGATGAAAAAATACTTAAAAATATATCTCTCACAGTAAAAGAAAAGAAATTTGTTGGAATAATAGGGGCTAACGGCTGTGGAAAAAGTACACTTTTAAAGAATATATATAGATTTTTGAAATATAAAAGTGGAGAAATAATAGTTGACAGCATTGAGCTAAATGATTATAAATCTAAAATTCTTGCAAAAAAGATGGCTGTACTAGCTCAGAAACAAAATATGAACTTTGACTTTACAGTAGAGGAAATAATAGAAATGGGAAGATATGCTCATCATGACTCATTATTTACTACAGAGAAAAAAGAAATAATAAAAAAAGCTTTACAATCAGTAGAATTAGAAAAAATGAAAGATAGAAGTTTTCTTACCCTTTCAGGTGGGGAGATGCAAAGGGTGTTAATAGCAAGGGCACTAGCTCAGGATAGTGATATACTGGTGTTAGATGAACCTACTAATCATCTGGATATAAAATATCAGATACAGATAATGGAATTAGTAAAAAAAACTGAAAAAACTATTTTAGCAGTTATACATGATATGAATATTGCCAGTTCATATTGTGACTATATATATGGAATGAAAAAAGGAAAAATTGAAATTGAAGGAAAACCAGAAGATATATTTACTAAAGAAAATATAAAAAAAGTTTTTGATATAGAATGTGAAATAGCAAAACATCCAAAAACTGGCAGACCACTTATAATATTCTAGGAGATGCAGTATAGAAGTATATAAAACTAATGGTGTATGTGCAAAAAAGATTGGTGTGGAAATTGAAAATGGAATATTAAGAAAAGTAAAATTTTTTGGATGCTGTGATGGAGATTCAAAAGCTTTTGAAATATTACTGAAAGATATAGAGATAGATAATATAATAAACAATTTATACCATATAGAATGCAGAGAAAAGGAACTTCTTGTATGAGAGAATTATGTAAAATTCTTATTCAGTTGACAGGAAGGTAAAATAAAAAACAACCTTATTTTATAAAATAAGGTTGTTTTAAAATAGAATAGTATCAATTTTAGCTTATTAAGTGTAATAAATTTTGTATGTCTTTATAAATTAAACTGTGCATAGTACCTTTATATCTTAGATAATCAATGGATGAAATTTTTTCTTTGATAACAGAATGTAATTCTTTTTTATGGAGAACTATGTTTTTTAGAGAACTAAGAGCTTGCTGTACTGCTGTTGGTTTTTCATCTTCTAAGATATTCAGAATTTCTTTAAAATTTTTGTTAATGATATTCTTAGTATCTCATTTTAACTGTTTACAAAATAATCTGAAATCTCTCACTCTAATAGTATATTTTTCATTAGATGTTATTTCTATAAATGGAGAAATATATGGATAAAGTATATCAGAAGAATCTGAAAATAATTCCAGTTCTTGTAGATTTTTAAATGCTTGAGAAGTATCTTTATCTTTGAGTCCAGCCAACATTAACTCTATATCCATAATTTCTCCTGAATTTATTATAATTATTTAAATATGACATTCTTAACTCTATCAAGAGCTTCTTTAACTACTGATTTAGGGCAAGCAAAGTTGAGTCTTATATATCCTGTTCCCTCTTCTCCAAACCAGCTACCATAATCAATAGCGACCTTAGCTTTATCTTCAAATATTTCTTCTAAAGTTTCTTCATCTTTTAGTACATTTCTGAAATCTATCCATGCAAGATAAGTTCCTTCAGGTTTTAAATATTTCACACCAGGCATATTTTCTTTGATATATTCTTCAATGAATCTTCTGTTACCATCAAGGTAATCAATTAATTCATCAAGCCATTCAGCAGAATGCAAATATCCAGCTTTGATAGCTTCTACACCAAAAGTACTTGGAGTTTCAAGTCTTATTTTCATAAGAGTATTTTTGTATTTGTCTCTTATTTCATTATCAGCAATAAAAATTAGGGAAGTTTGAAGTCCAGCAAGATTAAATGTTTTACTTGGAGCTGTACATACTATACAATTATTTTTGAGTTCATCTTTTAAAGTAAGAAATGAAGTAAATTTATTATCTTTAAAAATAAGGTCAGAATGAATTTCATCAGATACTACAAGAACATTATGTCTTAAACATATTTCTCCCATTTTTTCAAGTTCTTCTTTTACCCATACTCTTCCTACTGGATTGTGGGGATTGCAAAGAATAAATATTTTAACATTGTTATCAATTATTTTCTTTTCAAAGTCATTAAAATCTATAGTATAGTAACCATTAGTATTTATCAAAGAGTTAGTAACTATTTTTCTATTATTATTTTCTGTAGATATTCTAAATGGATGATATACAGGGGTTTGAATAAGAATGGAATCTTCTTCTTCAGTAAATGTTTGTATTATATAATTAAGAGCTGGAACTACTCCATTTGTAAATAATATCCATTCTTTTTTCAAATCTATATCTTTTCTATTTTTATTCCAATCAATAATAGCTTGGAAATATTCCTTATCAGCTGTAGTGTATCCAAGTATTCCATGAGTAAGTACAGCTTGTAAACTGTTGAGTATAGCTGGAGCAACTCTAAAGTCCATATCTGCAACCCATAAAGGAAGTAAGTCGGTTTTTCCATTGTATATATTTTTATAAATTTCAGGATTCCATTTTCTAGAATTTGTTTTACTTCTATCAATTATTTCATCAAAATTATACTTCATTTTAATATTTCCTCCACAGATATTTAATAAATTTATCTTAATTTTTCAAAACCAGCACTCATATTGTCTGGATGAGTTGCAAATCTCTCATCTTTATTTAAAGCATTAATAGTATTCATATCTTCATCAGAAAGAATAAAGTCAAGATCCTTATTTTCTTTTATTCTAGATGGAGTTACAGATTTTGGTAATGGAAGAAGTCCAGATTGAAGATGCCATTTAAGGATGACCTGAGCAATAGTTTTTCCATATACCTTTCCAATTTTTTCTATAACATCATTTTCAAGATTTCCCTGCATTAACGGACTCCAAGACTCAACTATAATATCTTTATCTTTGCAGTAAGCTCTCGAATTTAATTGTTGATTTAATGGATGAAGTTCTATTTGATCTATCATAGGTATAATTTCTGTTTCTGGAAGTAGTTCTTCAAAGTGATGGATTTCAAAGTTACATACTCCAATAGCTCTTACTTTTTTCTCTTTATAAAGTTTTTCAAGAGCCTTCCAAGTATCAATAGTAGTTTTCATATTAGGAGTGTTAGGCCAATGAATAAGATAAAGGTCTATATAATCAAGGGCTAATTTTTTTAGAGAAAGTTCAAAAGCAGCTAAAGTTGAATCATATCCTTGATCTGAATTCCATACTTTTGTAGTGATAAAAAGATCTTCTCTTTTTATATTTTTATTTTCATCTAAGAATTCTTTGATTCCTTCTCCAACAAATTCTTCATTTTTATATATCATTGCAGTATCTATATGTCTGTATCCAGTTTCTAAAGCAAATTTTACACTTTTTCTACATATTTCTGGGTCAGTTATCTTCCAAGTTCCAAAAGCTATTTCTGGTATTTCTACACCATTTCTTAATTTGTACATAATATTCCTCCTTGTATTAAATTAATAATTCTATCACAATTATAACTCATTTTTTGGGTGATAACAATTATTTTATGAAATAAATAATATAAAATTAAAGAGAAATTGAAAGAAAGTAATTTTATTTATAGATAAGTATTTTCAGACTTAAATATGAGACAACAGCTTTTTATATTATAGAATTACTCAAATTAAGATTATTTAAAAAGTTAAAAAATATACTCAATTTAAATTGAAAAATATAGTATAATATTATAAAAAAATAGATTGAAAAGAAATAGGAGGAACCTATGGATAAGATAAAAGAATTAGCTGAAATAATAAAAGATAGTAAATATATAGTGGTGTTTAGTGGAGCTGGGGCTTCAACTGATTCTGGTTTACGTGACTTTCGTGGTAAAAATGGACTTTATAATGATAGAAGTTATATGGGATATGAGCCTGAAGAGATATTAAGTCATGATTTCTTTTTTTCACATAGAGATATTTTTGATAGATATCTTATAGAAAAGTTGTCTATAAATGATATAAAACCTAATGCTGGGCATAAGGCAGTAGCTGAATTAGAAAAAATAGGAAAAGTTAAAGCAGTTATTACGCAAAATATAGATGATCTTCATCAAGCAGCAGGAAGTAAAAATGTTTTGGAACTTCATGGAACTTTAAAAAAATGGTATTGTCTGTCATGTGGATGTTTTGATAGCAAATCTTTTAATTGTGAATGTGGTGGAATAGTAAGACCTCAAGTAACTCTTTATGGAGAAATGCTTGATGATGAGGTTACTTCTAAAGCTATAAATGAAATAGAAAAAGCAGATACATTGATAATTGTTGGAACTAGTTTAACAGTTTATCCAGCAGCATATTATTTGAATTACTTTTCTGGAAATAATCTTGTTATTTTAAATGAAACACCTACTTCACAAGATGGAAAAGCACAACTTGTGATAAGAGATAATTTTTCTAAAGTTATGACTGAAACTATGAATTTATTAAAATAGACTTTTACAGAGTCATCTTTCAATAATTAAATTTATTTTCTTATTCCAAATAAAGAATTCTTTATTTTAAACAAAAAATAATAGATTATTTAAAAAACTTGTTTAAGTTATAATTTAAAATATATAAAAAATAAAAACCAGAAAGAAGCTAATCTTTTTGGTTTTATTTTTTGCAGTATAATTATATAGTTAATTTTTTCATTTCTTAGATTAAGAATTATAATAAAAGTAAATATGGAATATATTTATTTTTTTATTATTAAACTTGGAACAAATATTAATAATAATATAAGAAAAAAGAATGGAATAAGAGCAGGATAAGTCCAGCATTTGATAATGAAGACTATTAAAATAGTAATAATAAATAATAATATTTTTTCCATTTTTTCTCCTTTACCTAATTTGGTTTCTGTTAACTTAAATTTATGTGAACTACTCCTAACCTTTTAAGGTATAATAATTTGCTCAAGATTATATATCCTCCCTAAAATGAAAGGAGCAGTT
>NZ_JAWDXO010000021.1 GCF_032477075.1 Fusobacterium sp.
CTGCTCCTTTCATTTTAGGGAGGATATATAATCTTGAGCAAATTATTATACCTTAAAAGGTTAGGAGTAGTTCACATAAATTTAAGTTAACAGAAACTATGCAGATATTTGGAGAAAAAATGAAATTACTTAATAAATATTTTTTTGTTTCCTTGTTTATGGCCATTTTAAATGGATTAAATAATACAAATAATCAATATAAATATATAATTTTTTTACAGATTGGAATTGTTTTTTTGTTAGTAATAAAAGATATAAAAAAAGCGTTTATTATTCATATTATTTTTCTACTTACATCCACTGCTTTTTTTGCTGATTTAAGGTTAATTAGTGAAAAAGTAATTATTAACTATTCTAAATTAAAATTTATAGGAAATATTAGTTATTCATATTTTCCATTATTCTTTTTTATTATTTATTCTTTTTGTTTTGGTAGAAAAAATAGAATAAAAAATTTAAAGAATAAAGAATTGAGAAATTTTGTAATTGGACTTATATTTTTTAATTTATATCCAATTATTGTGGGTGGAATAGGATTAATATTTAATCCAGAATATAGTTTAGGTTCTTTTTTGTCTAAGAGTATTTATTCAGTAAATGTGATTTTTTACAGTTTTGTCATAATAAGTATATTAGAAAAAGAAGATTATGATTTTCTTCAAGGAATTATAGTAAATTTATTAGTCACAGGAGTTTTATCAGCAGTTATTTTAAAAGGATTTGGATATGGTGGATATTATGGTGGAATAAATAAGTTGAGTACTTTAGATATTATAGAGTTTGCAAGTATCTTAATACTTAGCGATTATGCCATTTATTTCATTGTGGGAATAATTTATTTAATAAATTTTAAATTTATTGCTAGTGGAAAGGGAATCATAATTTTATTTATCTCTTTGTATCGATTATTTGATAAATTTTCTTTTTTTAAAAAATATAAAATTACATTAATACCCTTCTTTTTAGTTTTCTTTATTAATTTAGATAATATTTTTAAGTTCCAAAAAAATGAAATTATATATTATAAATTTCAGCAATTTTTAGGGATTTTTAAATTTTATGATTTAAATTTAGTTCCACATTCTCCTAAAGTAAGAATTTTAGAAATGATAAATATAGTATATCAATATTTAAAATTTCCATTATTAATACTAGCAGGAAATGGATTTGGAGGTTATTTTAAAGATTGGAGTGGAAAGTTTAGTTATATGAACTTGAAAGCAGGAGATTTTAGTTTAAATGAAATAAATAAAGGTATTTTTTATGGTGGACATGATACACTTTCCAATGTATTCCTTTTTAATGGAATATTTGGAATAATGTTTATTTTATATTGGATTTTACAATTTTGGAAAAAAAAATCTAGATATGGAATAAATTTGATTCCAATTTTTTGGTTAGGGTTAATATATTATTTTAATATCCATATAGCGATATTTGGATTAATTTCGACATATACAATTTTTATAGAAAAAATAGATGTAGATAAAAATTATAAAAGAGGGAAAAAATGAAAATATTATTAATAGATCAACTTTCTCCTAGAGGGCATGTAAAATATGATAAATATTGGATAAATATATTAAAAAATTTAAAGATAGATTTTGAATTTATAGGGAGAGAAAGTTTTTTAAAAAGTATGGCTATAGATAAAAAATTTATAAAATTAAGTATTCCTGAAAAATATTATGAAAATGTGACAAATAAAAATATATTAATCAGAGAATATGCATTGATAAAATTATTATTATACATAAAAAGCAACATAAATATTATGGCATATAGTAATATAGTTTTTTTAAGTTTTGAAAATATTTCAATGTTTTTATCAATGTTTTTTCATCAAAAAAAAATATTGTTAATTTTGCATAATAATTTAAAACATATAAACAACAAAATTATTTATAATATAGTTAAATTCTTATCTAAATCAAACACATTAATTTCATTAGATGATTTTATAAATGTAAATTTATCTGGAATGGGAATAGAAAATAAAGTAATAATTCATCCTTTAATAGGAAGTTATGTACAACAAAATAATTTGAAAAATAATGAAGAAATCATCATTTTTTCTCCAAGTATAACTAGTGTAGATAAGAAAATTTTAATTTTTTTATTACAAGATGAGAAATTAAAAAAAATCCTCCAAGAAAAAAATATCAAATTAATTTTAAGGGATAAAGAATTAAAATCTTCAATAGATAATATAGTAATATTATCTGAATTTTTATCAGAAGATAGTTATAGTAATTTAATGGAAAAATCAGATATTATATTTTTACCATATGAAAAAGATTTTAATAATAGAATAAGTGGAGTTTTATTAGAAGCTATTTCATTAGAAAAAAGTTTAATAATTCCTAAATATAATAATTTAAAGTATTTTTTAAACTTTAAGCAAGAAAATATTAAAGGATTTATTGATATTGATGAATTAAAACAAATATTAAAAGATGTAAATAAAATGTTAAAAAGAAATAATTATGAAAATATAAAAGAGAATTATTCTATGAATAAAATGAAAGAAGATATATTAAGACTAATAGAAAAGGAAGATTAAAATTAAATTTTATTAATATGGGAAAACAGCAACAATATAGCATAAATCATTTCTAAGACTATAATTAACTACAAGAATGATATACATTTAATATAGTGGAAGTTTTATGTACATAAAGAAAGGTTTGAATATTGAAAATTAGTAATTATGGTTGGAATTTAATTCATAAAAAATGTAAAAGATTATTTTTATTAAGTGATATAAGAGCTTGCAAGAAGGAATAGATAAAATGAGGAGAAAGAAATGAAGAAAGTTTTAATATTAAAAGTTGGTGCTTTGGGTGATGTAGTAAGAACAACATATTTTTTACCAGGAATAAAAAAAATATATAATGAAAATATAAAAATATTTTGGATAACTTCAAAATCAGCAATGGAAATATTAAGAAATAATAAACATATAGATGAGTTAGTAGATATAAACGATATTAATAAGCTTCAAGAAGTATTGGAAAATGAGTTTGATTGGGTTATTTCGTTGGAAGATGAGAAAGAAATATTTGAAAAAATAAAAAAAATAAAATATAAAAAAATTTCAGGTGTTTTTATAAAAGATAATAAAATAAATTACACAAATGATCTGAAAGAATGGTTTGATATGGGATTAATATCTAAATATGGAAAAAATATAGCAGATAAGTTAAAAAAATCAAATAAATTAGGTCATTCTGAAATTTTTTCAAAAGCTTTAGGAATAGAAATAAAAGAACCATACTTTTTTAATAATGTTAAAATAGAAAAAATTATTAAAGAAGAGATAGAGATATATAAAAAATATAAATTAATAGGGATGAACTTAAATGCTGGAAAAAGATGGCCTTCTAAATCATTGGATTTTGTAAAAGGGGTAAAGTTAATAGAAAAATTACTAGTTCATTTAGATATATATATATTTATTCTTGGAGGAGAAGAGGAGAAAGAAAATAATAAAAAATTACTAGAGAATTTTAAGGGAAAAGAAAGGATTATGATGATTGAACCTAGGTCACTAGAAGAATTTGCAGCTATTATAAAGAATTTGGACTTATTAGTAAGTAGTGATACATTAGCCCTACATTTAGCAATTGCTCAAAAAGTAAAAAATATAAGTTATTATTCACCTACTTCAGCGGCAGAAATAGATACTTTTGGTTTTGGAGAAAAAGTCATTTCTACAGCAAAAGATTATTGCAGTTATAATAAGGTAACAGATACTTCTTCTATAACTGCAGAAAAAATATATAATAAAATTATAACAATTTTATAAAATTGAAATATTTTAATTAATTTTTAAGGAAAAAAATTAAAAATATGAAATTATTTGAATCATGTATGAAAAAATAGCTAAATTTAAATAAAGGAAATTTTAAATTAATATATCATTTTCATATAAAAATATAGAAATATAAACCTAGAGATCTTTTAATAACAGGAGTAGAGATGAAGAAGTTAATTAAAAGAAATGATAGATTGGAAACTAGAAATATCTTGGAAGAGAGCATGGAAAAAATATTAACATGTTGGATAAAGGAGTTTAAATGAAAGAACTAGAAAGTCTAAAACAAGAAATACTAGAAAAAGTAAAAGAATATCACAATATAAAGTTTGGAGACAAAAAAGAATTTAAAGAGGAAGAAACATATATCAACTATGGAGGGAGATTCTTTGATGAGCAGGAAATGGTAAATCTTGTTGATTCTTCTTTGGACTTTTGGCTTACTTCTGGACCTTGGGTTAAGAAATTTGAAACTAAAATGGCTGAATATCTTGATATAAAGTACTGTTCTCTAACTAATTCAGGTTCATCAGCTAATCTTCTTGCATTTATGACTTTAACTGCTCAAGAATTAGGAGATAGAAGAATAAAAAGAGGAGATGAAGTAATAACTGTATCAGCTGGTTTTCCTACTACAGTTACTCCTATTATTCAATATGGAGCAGTTCCAGTATTTGTAGATGTAACAGTTCCAGCATATAACATAGATATAAATATGTTAGAAGAAGCATTAAGTGAAAAAACAAAAGCTGTAATGATAGCACATACATTGGGAAATCCTTTTAATCTTCAAGGAGTAAAAGATTTTTGTAAGAAACATAATCTATGGCTTGTAGAAGACAACTGTGATGCTCTAGGTTCTGAATACTACATAGATGGAGAATGGAAAAAAACAGGAACAATAGGTGATATAGGAACATCAAGTTTTTATCCACCTCATCATATGACTATGGGAGAGGGAGGAGCAGTATATACAGATAATCCTCTGCTTCATAAATTAATAAAATCTTTCAGAGACTGGGGAAGAGACTGCTGGTGTGAAAGTGGTGTAGATGATACATGCCATATGAGATTTACTAAACAGTATGGAGAGCTTCCATTAGGATATGATCATAAATATGTATATTCACATTTTGGATATAATCTAAAAGTGACAGATATGCAGGCAGCTATTGGAGTTGCGCAATTAGATAAACTTCCACATATAGTGGAGGCAAGAAGAAGAAACTGGAATAAATTGTATGAAGGATTAAAAGATATTCAAGATAAAATAATACTTCCAGAACCAGAAAAGAACTCAAAGCCAAGCTGGTTTGGATTTTTAATATCTGTAAAAGAAGGAACAGGAAAATCAAGAGTAGAACTAGCAAAACATCTTGAAGCTAATAAAATACAAACAAGAAATCTATTTGCAGGAAACCTTTTAAAACATCCAGCTTTTGATGAAATGAGAAAGACTGGAGAAGGATTCAGAGTAATAGGAGATTTAAAGAATACAGATTTTATTATGAATAATACTCTATGGGTAGGAGTATATCCTGGAATGACAGATGAAATGCTAGATTTTATGATAAAGAAAATAAAAGAATATATACTTGGATAGGGAGGATAAGATATGAAGGCAGTGATATTAGCAGGTGGATATGGAACAAGACTTAGTGAAGCAACAAATCTTATCCCAAAACCAATGGTAGAAATAGGAGGAAAACCTATTCTATGGCATATTATGAAGACATATTCTCACTATGGAATAAATGAATTCATCATCTGTTGTGGGTATAAAGGATATGTAATAAAAGAGTGGTTTTCAAATTATTTTCTTCATACAAGTGATATAACATTTGATCTGCAAAATAATGGAATGACAGTACATGACTGTCATTCAGAAAATTGGAAAGTAACTCTTGTAGATACAGGACTTGAAACTATGACAGGTGGAAGAATCAAAAGAATAGAAAAGTATATAGGAAATGAAACTTTTCTTTTAACATATGGTGATGGGGTAACAGATTTAAATATAGGTGAAAGTATAAAATTTCATAAAGAAAGTGGTAAAACTTTAACTGTTACAGCATATAAACCACAAGGAAAATTTGGATCTTTAGATATAGATGAAGTGGGAAATGTAAAAGCTTTTACAGAAAAGCCAGCAGGAGATGGAAGCTGGATAAATGCAGGGTATTTCATATGTGAACCAGAAGTATTTAATTATATAACTGAAGGAGATTCAACTATATTTGAAAGGACTCCTCTTGAAAATATAGCTAAAGATGGAAAAATGAATTCATTTAAACATACAGGATTCTGGAAGCCTATGGATATATTGAGAGATAATAAAGAGTTGAATGATATGTGGGATAGTGGAAAAGCTCCATGGAAAGTATGGTAATTTGGAGGAAGAATGAAAAACTTTAATAATGTGTATAAAGGAAAAAGAGTTCTGGTAACAGGTCATACAGGATTTAAAGGTTCATGGTTATCAATATGGCTCAGGGAATTAGGCGCTGAAGTAATAGGTTATTCATTAGAACCATATACAGAAAAGGACAATTTTGTTTTATCTCATTTATCAGAAAAGATAGTTGATATTAGAGGAGATATAAGAGACAGAAAACATTTAAGAGAAGTATTTGATAAATATCAGCCAGAGATAGTATTTCATTTAGCAGCACAGCCATTAGTAAGATTATCTTATGATATTCCAGTGGAAACATATGAAACTAACCTTATGGGAACTATAAATATATTAGAAGAGATAAGAAACTGTGAGAATACAAAAATAGAAATAATGATAACAACAGATAAGTGCTATGAAAATAAAGAGCAGATATGGGGATATAGAGAAAATGAAGCCTTTGGAGGATATGATCCTTATTCTTCATCTAAAGGAGCTTGTGAAATAGCTATACAGTCATGGAGAAATTCATTTTTTAATCCTAAAGATTATGAAAGACATGGAAAATGTATAGCAAGTGTAAGAGCTGGAAATGTAATAGGTGGAGGAGACTGGGCAAAAGACAGAATTGTACCAGACTGTATAAGAGCATTAGAAGAAGGGAAAGATATAGAAATAAGAAGTCCAAAATCAATAAGACCATGGGAACATGTACTTGAGCCATTAAGTGGTTATCTTTTATTAGGACAAAAAATGATGGAAGATCCAATAAAATATTGTGGAGGATGGAACTTTGGTCCAAATCTTGATGCAATAGTAAATGTATGGGAAGTAGCAGAAAAAATAGTAAAGAATTATGGAAAAGGAAACCTAAAAGATATTTCTGATCCAAATGCTTTGCATGAAGCTAAATTACTATTACTAGATATAACAAAATCAAGATTTGAATTAGGATGGAAACCTACATTAACAATAGATAAAAGTATAGAATTAACTGCTGAATGGTATAAGAGATACATAAATGAAGATGTATATCAACTTTGTGTAGAACAGATAAATAAATTCTCTAAGTTGGGTGAATAATATGGAAATTATAAAAACAGAATTAGAAGGAGTGTTTATTATAAAAAATAAAATATTCCAAGATGAAAGAGGAATATTTATTAAAACATATAATAAAGATGAATTTGAAAAAAATAACCTTTGTACTGAATTTAGAGAAAGTTATTTTTCAATTTCAAACAAGGATGTAATAAGAGGAATGCATTTCCAGCTTCCCCCTTTTGAACATGAAAAACTAGTTTATGTAGCAAAAGGAAAAGTATTAGATATTATTGTAGATTTAAGAAAAAATTCTAAAACTTTAGGGAAATATATAAGTATAGAATTATCAGAGGAGAATGGGTATTCTGTATATATTCCCAAAGGATTGGCGCATGGATTCAAGTCTCTAGAAGATGGAAGCATAATGGTTTACAATGTAGCAACAATATATAATTCTGAAAGTGATTATGGAATCAGATGGGATAGTTTTGGATTTGACTGGAAAACAGAAGAACCTATATTATCAGTAAGAGATGAGAAGTTTGAGAGTATGAATGACTTTTTGAAAAAAGAGGTATTTTAAATATGAGGAGAAGATGTCTGGTAACTGGTGCAACAGGGTTTGTAGGTTCAAATCTTTGTAAAAAATTAATAGAACAAGATTGGAATGTAACAATAATATGTAGAAAAAGTTCAAAACTAGATAATTTAGAAGAAATAAAAAATAAAATAAATATATTTGAATATGACAATGATTTAGAAAATATGATTAAATTTCTTAAAAAAAATAAATTTGAAGTAGTATTTCATTTGGCTTCTTTATTTATAGCAGAGCATGAAAGTAAAGATGTGGATAATTTATTAAATAGCAATATAGTATTTGGAACTCATCTTTTAGAAGGAATGAGAGAAAGTGAAAATAAACTGTTGATAAATACAGGAACTTCATGGCAGCATTATAACTCAGAGGAATATAATCCAGTAGACTTATATGCTGCTACAAAAGAAGCCTTTGAAAAGATAATAAAATATTATGTTGAAGCTGAAGGAATTAGATGTGTAACTCTTAAATTATTTGATACATATGGAGAAAATGACAAAAGGCCTAAACTTATTAATTTATTAAATAAATTTGCTGATGAAGGAAAAGAATTAGATATGTCTTTAGGGGAACAAAAATTAGACTTGGTTCATATAGATATAGTGACAGATACTTTTATAAAGGCATATGAATTATTGAAAAGTAATGAAGAAATAAGGAATGAAGTTTATGGAGTATCATCAGGAAAACAGATTTCATTGAGAGAAATAGTAGAAAATTTTGAGAAAGAAACAAGAAAGAAAATAAAGATAAATTGGGGAGCAAGACCATATAGGAAAAGAGAAGTAATGGAGCCAGTAAAAAATTTAAAAGAAATTTTATAAAGGCAAAAGGAGTTTTCAAATTGGAAATAAAAGTAACAAAAAATGATATTTTTTGGAGTTATGCAGCCCAATTATTAAATATTGGAGCAGGAGTGTTTATTCTTCCAATAATATTAAAAAAGTTATCTTCAGCTGAATTGGGAATATGGTATATTTTTTTAGCTATAGCAAGTTTGACAGCTTTATTAGATTTTGGTTTTTTGCCAACAATTCAAAGAAATATATCTTATGTTTTTAGTGGAGTAGAAGAATTATTAGAACAGGGAATATCAGAGAAAAAAAGTAGTGGAATAAATTATAAACTTTTAAAAGATATAATCGAAACTAGTAAAACTATTTATAGAAGAATATCTATTGTAATTTTGATATTACTAAGTACATTAGGTTCTATTTATATCAATTCTTTGATTAAAGAACTGGATAATTCCAAGTATATTATGATAGCATGGTATCTTTATATTTTTTCTTTGATTATAAATTTTTATTATTATTATTTTAATGCATTGCTTAGGGGAAAAGGAATGGTAGCAGATGCTAATAAAATAACAATATTTTCAAGGTTAGCTTTTATATTATTTTCTTTTTTAGGATTGTATTTTAATTTAGGACTTATAGGGATATCTTTAGGAAATTTAGCTTCTGTATTGGTAATAAGAGTTCTATCATCTAAGAAATTTTTTACAAAAGAACTTAAAGAAGAGTTAAAAAATATAGACTCTAAAATAGATAAAAAACTATTTAGAATAATTTTCCATAATGCTAATAAATTGGGAATAGTGTCTTTAGGAGCATTTTTGATATTAAAGGGGAATACTTTAATAGCTTCAAAATATTTATCATTGGATATTGTTGCTCAGTATGGATTATCACTTCAATTATTTGCTATATTAAGTTCTATAGCAACTACATTATTAACAGTATTTATTCCTAAAATTGTTCAAAATAGAATAAAAGAAAATGAAGAAGAAATAAAAGAAATATATTCAATGTGTTTTGTATTAAATATTTTTATATTTATTTCAGGAGTAATATCAATAGTATATGTGGCTCCATATTTTATTTCAATTTTAGGAAGCAATACAAAATTATTGGATAAGGATAAAATGTTATTTATGGGAGGATATCTACTATTAGAGATGATACATTCAAATGCAGCAACTTTTATAACTACAAGGAATAAAGTTCCTTTTGTAAGGTCTTCCATTTTATCAGGAGTAGCAATGGTATTGATTTCTTTATTTCTAATAAATTTTACAGATTTAGAGCTATGGAGTTTATTAATTTCACAAGCTGTAATTCAGCTGATGTATAATAACTGGAAATGGCCTTTAGAAGTTAATAAAGAATTAAAGACAAGCTTTCTTGATTTATGGAAAATTGGAACAAAAAAAATAGTAAGAATCTTAAAGGGAGAAAAGATATAAATGGAAGAAAATTTTTTTGAATACAAAGATAACTTTACAAAATATAAGCATATAAAATCAAATTTGCTAGTAGGAGAAATAGAGAATATTCCAAATCCTAAAGTAACTATTGCAATTCCGACTTACAGAAGAACTCATTTAATAAAAGATGCTTTAAATAGTGCAATAAATCAAGTTGAGTTTAAAAACTATGAAATTATAGTAGTTGATAATGAAGCATTGCAAGAAGAAAATGAAACTGAGAGACTAATAAAGCAATATAATAATCCTAAGATACTATATTACAAAAATGAAGAAAATATAGGAATGTTTGGAAATTGGAATAGATGTATAGAGCTAGCTAGAGGGGAATATATTACAATATTAAATGATGATGATTGGTTAGAAAATAATTTTCTTTATGAAGTAACAAAAGAAATAAACAATAATGAAGGAATATATACTTTAACAAAAATCCATGATTATAGAAATAAGAATATAAAACAACATTTCTTAAAAAAATATCTTAAGTTTATTTATAAAAATTTAATAAAAATAACTAAAATAAGAAAATTAACATTAATAGATTTTTTTTTCTCAAATAGAAGTGCAGGAAGTTTAGGAATATTATTTAAGACTGAATGTTTAAAGAAATTAGGAGGATATAATGATGAATGGTTTCCTTCATGTGATTATTTCTTTCATGTATATTATTGTGATGAATTTGGAGTTAAAATATTAAAAAAAGAGTTATGTAATTATAGAATTCAAGAGAATGAAAGCATGAAAATAGAGACAGCAAGTAAATGGCCAGAGCAAGCATTTCATTTTAGAAAATATATAATTAAATATTTAAAATTAGAAAAAAAATATGAATTTTGGAATGAAATTTTATTAGAAGATTTTAAAAAACATATAAATGAATTTTGGAATATTAAAATTTTGTATAATAAAGAGTTTTTAAAAAGTAGAAATGTTAAAAAATTTAAAATTGAGTTTTTTATTAAAGAAAAATTAAAAAATATATTTTAATAAAATTAAAAAATATAGTTTTAAAAATTTAATTCAATAGAAAATTAAGAAAAAATAATCAAATAAATTTTTTATTTAGTAATAATTAAAATTTAATCCAGAAAGACCTAAAAATCTTCTGGATTTTTTATATTGCAACTAATAATTGACAGAAAATAAAATACACTTGGTTGAGTGCAACTAATAGTTGTGGTAAAATATAAATATAAAACACACATATACAAGGGGGAACAAATTATGAAGCTGTTTGTAAAAATACAACAATTAAGAAAGCAGAATGGAATGTCACAGGAAAAATTAGCTCAGTTACTGGGGGTTTCAAGGCAGTCAGTTTCTAAATGGGAATCAGGGCAGTCTCTTCCAGAGATAGATAAAATAATACAGTTAAGTAATATTTTTGAAGTAACTACTGATTATTTATTAAAAGATGTATCAGAAGAAAAATGTATAGATATATTAAGGAAAGAAAAAAAGAAAGATATATTAGCTCATCATACTAGTTTAATGTTTAAAGTTGGATTTACAATGTTTTCAGTTGGAGTGGTAGCTATAGCAGTATTTTGGATACTGTCTATAGTGTATCCTACATATAGAGTAATGTGGGATGGAACACTTTTAACTGGATTTACAGGGTTTTTAATATTGCATGGAGTAACTCCTGTTTTTATATTTTTTTGTATAGTAGGAACAATTGGATTGGGAACAATAATATTTGAAAAAAAGAACAAAAAAGTTAAAGCATAATAAGGGGGGATAAATGAAAGAAATATTAAAACCATACTATAATTTAGATGAAATATTTGAAAATGAAAAATTTGAAGTCATAAATATTGGAGAATTAAATGTAACATCTGGACAGATAATCTGCTGTGATCCTCTAGTGAGTTTAGTAAATGGTGAAGGAGAACCATTCATAGAAAAAGTACCTTCTGGAAAATATCCTGTAACTTTAGCAGTATTAAAAGATGAAAACTGGGGAGTTAGGTATATGGGAGCAAGACTTTATATATCTAATGAAAAAGCTGAATATTATCAGTTGGCCCTTCAAAAAAATGATGACATCTCTGAATTGGATAGAAAAAGCAGAGAATTTTTTGGATTTTTTGTAGATGCTGGAATGGGATGTTTTGCTGATACAGAAGGAGCAAAGCTGACAGTGGAATTTGTAAAAAAATTAGAAAAAGAAAATCCAGATTTTGGAAATATGTATGATGACTATTTTGATGCTTTATTACAAGAGAGCTACAAAAAATATCCAGAATATCAAAGAAGTTATGGAGATTTTTTGAACTGGGCAATTCCTGGAACTGATAAAAATGTGATTATATTTGCCAGTGGTTGGGGAGATGGAGTGTATCCTTGTTATTGGGGATACAATAAAGCTGGAAAAATATGTTCTTTAACAATAAGCTTTATAGAACCAAGTGAATTAGAGGAAGATGATAATGATGAAGAATAAAAATTTTTAAAATTTGTTTTAAGTATTATAAAGATGGTATAATATCTCATTAGAGTAAAAGTAATTTTAATATTCAGGAGGGATGTTGATGGCTGCTAAAGGAACTATTGAAAAAGAATTCTCATATATAATGGGAATACCAAATTCACCAGAAGATATAGGAACATATAATGATTTAATTAAAAGATTAGAGGAAAACAGAGAATTCAGAGTAAAAGTTTTAAAAAATGATACAGAAAAATTTTTGAGAGTAGACTACAAAGATGAACAGTATATAGTTCAAATTATAATAGAAGAATTTGAAGTACCAGAACTTTTTACAGTGGCACATCAGATCAATGAAAATGATTATAATAAGATAATGGAAAGTAAACTTGGAGTGACAACTATTGTAGAGTTTGGAGAGTCAAATATTGATTCATATCATCTTCAATTAAAATTAATATCAGCTATGGTACCAAACCTTCTGGGAATATTGGATTTTTCTTCACAAAAGATACTATCTGGAAGATGGGCAAAAATGGCAGCAGAGAGCTATATACAGCCAGCACCTGAATATATTTATACTATACAGGCTATAAATGATGAAGATGGAAGCGTATGGCTTCATACTCATGGGCTTAGAAGATGTGGTTCATTAGAATTGGAAATCATAGGTTCAAATACTGAAAGTTATCAGGATCATGGAACTGTAATACAGATGATTGCCAAAAATATAGTTACTAACAGATATCTTGAAGAGGAAAAAGAACCTTTCTATATAGGAGAAGGTATAGTTGGAACTTGGGTACCTTTAGAGGAAGTGCTAGACAGTTATTCACCTGAATCTTTAGGTGGAAGCGATGGAAGAAATGATGAACATGGAGAAACTGCAGTAATTTATGTTTATTTAACAGAAGAAGATTATAAAAATAGAAAATACACACATATATCATCAGTAAATGAAATTATGCAAAATAATCCATTATATTTTATATCTGATGAAGAAACAATGAGAATGAAAGGTCTTGCACTAGAAAGATGGGAATATTTTACAGAAGCAATTACTAATCCAGAAAATAACGGACTGATAAAATTTGGAATACTTGTAGATGAAAAATATAGAACTGAAGGAGATGCTAACTTAGAACATTTATGGTTTCATATAGAGGGAATAGATGGGGATAAGGTAAGAGGAACTCTTATTAATCAACCATATTATATAGAAAATCTTAATGAAGAAGATAAAATGACAATTGATAAATCAGAGCTTACAGATTGGATAATATACACACCATTTGCAGAGATAACTCCTGATAAAGTATATCTTTTAGATGAAAGAAAAAAATATTTTAATTAAATTATTTTAAAATGAAAGAGGAGAAGCAATTAAGCTTCTCCTTTATCAATTTTTTCCTTTATTTTTTCAGCAGTTACTTCGCTGGCTGAAGCTTCTATATCTGGACTTAAAAATTCAATGTTATCTGAATAAAATTCTACTTTTAATTTTACAGGACCAGTTATAATTACATGATGTTTTCTTTCAGGAAAAATGACTATGGGATGATGTTTATCTGCTGTATAGATTTTATCAGGCTCATCCTCCCAGACAAAATCTGCTGTTCCTTCAATAATAACAAGATAGCCATATTTTCCTTTCGGAGAAGTATGAGACTCTACTATTTCCTTGAGTATATCTTTTTCACTCATAATAGGAGTTTCTCCTATTTTTTTTAAATTTACAGGCAATTGTTCAGATTGAAACATTTTTAATACCTCCTTTAAGTTATAATATAAAATTGTATGATATAATATATTATTTAGATAAAAATAAAAATTTCCTGTTTTTTTTAAAAGAATATTTGAAAAAAGTCAGAAGTATTAAAGAGAATAAAATATAAAAAAATTATAACAAGATTTCAAAATTTTTGATATAATTATAAGGTAGAGATAATATACAGGAGGAAAATGTGCTTAAAAGATTAAAAGTTTTTATCCTATTTTTAAATCTCATTGGGATAGGAACAACTATTTATTATAAAATGTATATGCTTACTTGTTTTACAATTCTTTTATTTTTTTATTTTTTGTATATTTTTCTAAAAAGAGAAGAAATGGAAACAACTAATCTTTTTAACAGAAGAGCTTTAATATCATCAAATATAATATTATTTTGTTTTATGCTGATATTGTTTAGATTAATACAAGTGCAGATATTTGATAATGCCATGTATGTAGAAAAAGTAAATAATCAGACTATGACTGTAAATAAAAATTCAGGAAATAGAGGAAGTATTTATGACAGCAATGGAAAAAGTTTAGCTTTTAATAAAAGTATTTATGATTTAATAATAGATCCAAGCAGAATATATGAAAAACCAGAAATATTAAAAGCATTTGATGAAATATCTCAAAAATCATATATAAGATTAAATAATAAGAAATTTTTAAATGAATTAGATGAAGGATATAAATTAAAAAAGAAATATAAAATTATAGCTAAAAATCTTGATGAGATAGAAAAAGCTGAAATTGATGAGATATTAAAAAAATATAAACTGAATACTAATGAGATGTTTTACAAAAAAAATATAGAAAGAACCTATTATAAAAAAGATATTTACAATGATCTGGTAGGACTTATTGGATATACAGCAACTTCAAAGGATGTAAAAACTGGAGTTTTTGGAATAGAAAAACAATATGAAAAGTATCTTAAAGAAAAAACTGTAGAAAGAAAAAATCCATATACTAGAAATAGAGGAATAAGAATACCTACATCAAAAGATGAAATAAGAACAAGCTTAAATGGAAGAAATGTCTATATGACTATTGATAATGACCTTCAATTTATACTTAATGATGAAGTAAAGAAAAAATTTGAAATTTCAAAATCAGACGAAGCATATG
Organism: Fusobacterium sp.; assembly: GCF_032477075.1. Taxonomy (NCBI): domain Bacteria; kingdom Fusobacteriati; phylum Fusobacteriota; class Fusobacteriia; order Fusobacteriales; family Fusobacteriaceae; genus Fusobacterium; species Fusobacterium sp. Next base: position 15,465 of record NZ_JAWDXO010000021.1, read on the forward strand.
GAATAATCATGGATCCTAATACTGGAAAAATTTTAGCCACAGCGGCATATACCAGAAAAAAAAGAGCGCTTAGAAATCCAAATTTCCAAGATCAATTTGAACCAGGATCAACTTTTAAACCTATTATAGTAGCTTCTGCTCTCAATGAAGGACTGATAAAACGAGGGACTAAATTTGATGTAATGGATGGAACAATAAGAAAATATAATCATACAATAAAAGAAAGCAGCAGAAGTACAAAAGGAATATTAACAACTGAAGAAATATTGAAAAAATCAAGTAATGTGGGAATGGTACTGATTGGAGACACATTTACTGAAAAAACTTATGAAGAATATTTAAGAAGTTTTGGCTTTTATGATAGAACAGGAATTGATTTTCCAGCAGAAATAAAACCATATACTACACCATACAGAAGATGGGATAAACTTAAAAAGAGTACAATGTCTTTTGGTCAGGGAATAGTAGTAAGTCCAGTGCAATTAGCAGCAGCTTTTTCTGCTGTTATTAATGGTGGAATTTTATATAAACCATATTTAGTAGAAAAAATAACAGATGATAATAATGTTGTAATAAGAAGGAATCTTCCTACACCAGTAAGACAGGTGATCTCTCCAGAAGTTTCAAAAGAAATGAGAGATATATTGGAAAATGTAGTGAAAGATGGAACTGCTAAAAGAGGAGATGTAGAAGGATATAGAGTAGGGGGGAAAACTGGGACTGCTCAATTAAGTACAAAAGGTGGATATTTGAAAAGTGACTATCTTGCTTCTTTTATTGGCTTTTTTCCAGCAGATAAACCTAAATATGTAGTCCTTGTAATGTTTATGAAACCTAAAGGAGAGACTGTATTCGAAAAATATGGAGGTGCTACTGCTGCTCCAGTATTTGGAGAAATAGTTAGAAGGGTAACAAAGAATAAAAATATTTTATCACAAGATATTGCTAAAATTTCTGAAATTAAAAATTTTGAAAATATGAAGCGTAATAATGAAGAGGTAAAGATAGAAATGCCTGATCTTACAGGATTAAGTCCTAAAGATGTAATTTATATATTTAAAAATGCAGACATAGATGTAAGAATTGTAGGAAAAGGCTTAGTAGAAAATCAGAAGCCAAAAGCAGGAACTTCTTTAGAAGGAGTAACTAGTATAGAGGTACAGCTAAAATAGGAGCGAGTTATGAGATATTTTAAAATATATGTAGACAATACCCAGTCTCTTTATACTTATTCAGATGAGAATAAAGAATATGAAATTGGAGATAGAGTGGTTGTTTCTTTTAGAAACAGGGATAAATCTGGCTTGATTATAGCTGAAGATAAACCTGAAAATATAACATTCAAGGTTCTTCCTATAAAATCACGATTAGAAAATGAGATAAAGTTATCTGAAAATTTCATAAAACTTCTTAGATGGATAAAAACATATTATATGAGCAGCTATGAACAGGTAATAAATGCTGCTGTCCCTAGTGATTTGAAAGTTAAATATGATTTAATTTATATTCTTTCAGATGTTAAAAGTATTTTTCAAGATGAGGCAGAAAAAATTTATTCAGATGATTTTATAGATTTTTTTAAGGAAAGAATGACTGTAACTAAAGCTACACTTAATAAAAAGTTTACAAAAGAGATAATAAATAAGATGATTGCAGATACTGTTCTTTTTAATGAAAAAGGAAATGTTAAATTAAACTACGATTTTAATTTTTTATGTTTAAAAAAAGAATTTGAAAATGTAGTAATGTATTTTCGAAAAAGAGAAGAAGTTCAAAAGAAAAATTTAGAGAATAAATTTCCAAAGGAACTTATAAATAAATTAGTTAAAGAAAAAGTTTTGATTTTAAAAAAATATATAAGAGAAGATGAAAATCAAAGAGAGCTGCATGAAATATCTGAAGAAGTGGCTGAAAAAAATATAGTACTTAATGAAGAGCAGGAAAAAGCTAAAGAGATTATAAAAAATGGAGATAATAAGTATTATTTATTAAAAGGAATAACAGGGTCAGGTAAAACGGAAGTATATATTGAACTTATAAAAGAAGCATTTAAAAAAGGAAAGGGAAGTATATTTCTTGTTCCTGAAATATCTCTTACTCCACAGATGATAAATAGGTTTAAAAGTGAATTTAGAGAAAATATAGCTATACTGCACAGCAGACTTACAAATAAGGAAAGGGCAGATGAATGGTATAATATTTATTCTGGAAATAAAAAAATAGTTTTAGGAGTGAGATCTGCTATTTTCGCTCCAGTAGAAAATTTGGAATATATAATATTAGATGAGGAACATGAAACTACATATAAACAGGATAGCAATCCTAGATACAATGCTAAATATGTTGCTATAAAAAGAGCTGAACTTGAAGGGGCAAAATTGATTTTAGGATCAGCAACTCCATCAATAGAAAGTTCTTATTATGCTGAAAGAGGTATATATACTTTGGTAACAATGGATTCAAGGTATAATAATTCTATATTGCCAGAAATGGAAATTATAGATATGAAAAAAGAAGAAGATTTATATTTTAGTAAAAAACTTTTAGATGAGATTAAAATGACTCTTTTAAAAGGAGAACAAGTTATTTTGTTACTTAATAGAAAAGGTTATTCTACATATATTCAATGTAAAGATTGTGGACATGTGGAAGAATGCCCACATTGTTCTATTAAAAGCAGTTATTATGCAAGTCAGGGAATTTTAAAATGTAATTATTGTGGTCAGACAAGAAAATATACTGGGCACTGCAGTAAATGTGGAAGTACTAATCTTATCCATAGTGGAAAAGGAGTAGAGAGAGTAGAAGAGGAAATAAAAAAATATTTTGATGTAAGAATAATAAGAGTAGATTCTGAAAGCTCTAAAAACAGAGACTTTTATGAAAAAATGTATTTTGACTTTTTAGATAAAAAATATGATATAATGATAGGGACTCAAATGATATCTAAAGGATTACATTTTCCTAATGTAACTTTAGTAGGGGTTATAAATGCCGATACAATTTTGAATTTTCCAGATTTCAGAGCAGGGGAAAAAACATTTCAGCTTGTAACACAGGTATCTGGAAGAGCAGGAAGAGGGGATAAAAAAGGAAAAGTTGTAGTTCAGACTTATCAACCTGAAAATTATACTTTTAGAGCAATAGAAAAAAGTGATTATAATAAATTCTATTTAGAGGAAATATCTAATAGAGAATTATTGGAATATCCACCTTTTTCTAAAACTATTAATATAGGAATATCGTCTAAAAAAGAGAAAGAGCTGGAAATATTTGTCAAAGAATTTTTTAAGGATATAGAAGATGGAAGTGTAGAAATGTATGGTCCAATGAGAAGTCTTGTATATAGAGTAAAAGATAGATTCAGATATAATATTTTTATAAAAGGAAATAAAAAGAATATAAGCATGTTTAAAAGAAAGCTAAATAAAAAATTGTCAGAATATAAAAAATTAAATGACTTTAGAATAATTGTTGATGTAGATCCAATAAATTTAATTTAACAATAGAGGTGAGAAGAAAAAGTGATATATGAAATAAAAAAATATGGTGATCCAGTACTTAGGGAAAAAACTATAGAGGTGGAAACTGTAGATGACAATATAAGAGAAATATTGCAGAATATGGCAGAAACTATGTATGATAAAAATGGAGTAGGGCTTGCAGCTCCTCAAATAGGGATTACTAAAAGAATGCTTGTATTAGACTGGACAGGAGAAGGAGAGGAACTTAGAAAAGTAGTAAATCCTGTAATTACTCCTTTAACTGAAGAAAAAATAGATTGGGAAGAAGGATGCTTGAGTATTCCAGGAATATATAAAAAAGTTGAAAGAATAGCAAAAATAAAAGTAGATTATTTGAATGAAAAGGGAGAAAAAGTAACTGAGGAATTGGAAGGTTTTCCTGCAATAGTTATGCAGCATGAGTTTGATCATCTGGAAGCTGTATTGTTTGTAGACAGAATATCTCCTATGGCTAAAAGAATGGTAAATAAAAAATTACAAACACTTAAGAAAGAAACAGCAAAATCGAGTGCTGAATAAGGAGCTGCAGTATGGCAGTAGATAAAGGAAAATGGAGTTGTTGGATAATACTTGCAATAGTATTATATGTTTTTGTACCACAAATATATAGGAGTTACATAAAAGTAAATAAACTTAAAAATGAAAAAAAACAACTTTTAAATAAAATAGAACTGGAGAAAAGTAAAATAGAAGAGTATAATAAACGTATTGAGGAACTTAAAGATGAATTTTATAGAGAAAAAATTTCTCGGGATGAGCTGCAAATGATCAAAGAGGGAGAAGAAATCTATAGATTAATCAACAAAAAATAGGAGGAGAGATGAAAAGAGAATTAGCACTGGAATTCGCCAGAGTGACAGAAGCAGCAGCTTTAGCAGCTTACAAATGGGTAGGAAGAGGCAATAAAGAAGCCGCTGATCAAGCAGCAGTAGATGCAATGAGGACTATGCTGAATAGAATAGCTATTGATGGAGAAATAGTTATAGGAGAAGGAGAAATTGATGAAGCTCCTATGCTTTATATAGGTGAAAAGGTTGGCAGAGTTTATCATAAATATGAAGAAGAAGGGGAACCTGAAGATGATTATTGTTCACCAGTAGATATAGCTGTAGACCCTGTAGAAGGAACAAGAATGACTGCTCAAGGGCAGGCCAATGCTATAACTGTTCTGGCTGTTGCAAATAAAGGAAGTTTCTTGAAAGCTCCAGATATGTATATGGAAAAATTGATAGTTGGACCTGAGGCAAAGGGATCAATAGATTTAAATAAACCTTTAATGGAAAATATCCACAGTGTGGCAAAAGTTTTAAATAAAGAATTGAATGAACTTATGATAGTAGTTCTTGACAAGCCAAGACATACTCAAATCATAAAAGATCTCCAAAAACTTGGTATAAAGGTTTATGCTCTTCCAGATGGAGATGTAGCTGGGTCTATTTTAACTTGTATAGTTGACTCAGATGTAGATATGTTATATGGTATAGGAGGAGCTCCAGAAGGAGTTATTTCTGCTGCTGTAATAAGAGCTTTAGGTGGAGATATGCAAGCAAGATTAAAATTAAGAAGTGAAGTAAAGGGTGTAACTCTTGAAAATGATAAAATATCTAATTTTGAAAAGAATAGATGTGAAAGTATGGGACTTGTTGTTGGAGAAGTTCTTACAATGAATGACCTTGTAAAAGATGATGAAGTTGTATTTTCAGCAACTGGAATAACTAGTGGAGATCTTTTAGAAGGAATTAAAAGAAAGGGAAGCATAGCTAGAACACAAACTCTTGTAGTAAGAGGAAGAAGTAAAACTGTAAGATATATAAATTCTGTGCACAACTTAGATTTTAAAGATGATAAAATAACTCATTTAGTAAAATAATAAAGATATAAAAACTGTTCCTAGTGAAAGGGGCAGTTTTTTTTTGCAAAAATGAAAAATTTGAAAAAAGTTTAAAAATAGCAGAAACCTTTAAAATAAAAGCATAAGAACATAAAAATTAAATTATATATAATTAAAAAATCAACTCATTTTTACTAATAGTTTAAGAAAAATTAGGAAAATAATTTCTTTGAATTAAGTAAAGAAGCAACTTCAAAAGAAATACAGGTTGTTATATAACGGTTTTGTTTTGAAACGGTTGTAAATATTCTGTTTTTATACTAAACTTATATCAAGAAAGAGATGATAGGGACAAATAAAAATATATTATATCATAAACTTTCTGAATGTTACTGGTAGAATAGATCATAATTAAAAAAAATCTATTTTTTTCTTAGCAAAAAAGAAAAATAACTATAGAGTAAAAAAATCAGGAGGTGTATTGATGTTTGAAAGTTTAATTGGCTCGCTTAAGAATATGGTACTTTCAGTAAATGGATTGTTGTGGGGTAAACTCATAACAGTAAATGTTGGAGAAACTATAGTTGAATTAAGTCTTTTGGTAGTAATACTTATACCAATAGGAATATACTTTACATTAAAAACCAAGTTTCTTCCATTTAGATTATTTCCAGAAATGGTAAAGTGTATATTGGAACCTAAAAGTTCTACTAATAAAGATTCAATATCTGGACTGCAAGCTTTGTTCATAGCCACAGCTTCAAGAGTAGGAATGGGAAATCTGGCAGGAGTGGTAGCAGCAATTTCTTTTGGAGGACCTGGAGCAATATTCTGGATGTGGTTGGCAGCATTGATAGGAGCTTCAAGTGCATTTATAGAATCTACACTGGCTCAGATATATAAGGAAAAAGATCCGCTATATGGAGGATTCAGAGGTGGTCCTGCTTATTTTATGGATAGAATGAGAATAATAACTTGGGTAAAAGAAGAGGATGAGTATATTAATGATATTAAAGGAACTTCTAAATATACATCTATTGATGGTAAAAAATATTACACTAGAGGGACTAGATTCAGACTTTTAGGAGTATTATTTGCACTTTCTGGATTACTTTGCTGGGCAGGAATAAGCCAGGTTATTGCAAATTCAGTAAGCCAATCTTTTGCAAATGCGTTTAACTTTCCACCAATGTATACAACAATAGCTTTAGTAGTTATATCAGGAATTGTGTTATTCAAAAATGCTGGAATAGTAGATGTTCTTAATAAAGTAGTTCCAGCAATGGCTATATTGTATTTCTCAGTAACATTGTTCATAATAATAAAGAATATAGGTCTTCTGCCTCAAATGTTAGAAAATATATTTGTACAGGCTTTTGGGTTCAGACAGGCAGTAGCTGGAGGTTTTGGTGCTATATTGATGCAGGGAGTGAAAAGAGGATTGTTTTCTAATGAAGCAGGATCGGGATCAGCTCCATGTGCAGCAGCAGCAGCAGATGTAACTCATCCTGTAAAGCAAGGATTAATACAGGCTTTAGGAGTATTTATAGATACATTGATGATATGCAGCTGTTCAGCTTTCATAATGCTTCTTGCACCTGAAAGTGTAACTAAAGGATTAATGGGAATGGATCTTTTACAGGCAGCAATGAATCATCATATAGGACAGGCAGGAGTAATATTTATAGCAGTAATACTTTTCTTATTCAGTTTCAGTACTTTCCTCGGAATAATGTTCTATGCAAGAGGAAATGTAGCCTATGTCTTTGGAGATAATTGGAAATCACAAAATATATATAAAATATTTGCTCTGGGAATGCTTTTTGCAGGAGGGCTTGCACAATATACATTTGTGTGGGAATTAGGAGATTTAGGAGTAGGACTTATGACAGTCTTTAATATGATGGCAATAATACCATTATCAGGACAGGCAATAGAATCATTAAGAGATTATGAACTTAACTTTATGAAGAAAAAAGATGTAAAGACAGAGATAAAGGAAGAAACAGTAGAGGTACAGGAAATAATTTAAGATATAAGAAATAGTTTATAAACATAAAATAAAATATCATATATCAAATAAGGAGGAAAAATTATGGAGAAAAGAAAATTTATGCCAGAACCTTTTAAAATCAAAATGGTAGAACATATGGGAACTTTGGATAAGGAAGCTAGAAAGGTAGCAATAAAAGAAGCAGGGTATAATACTTTCTTATTAAAATCAGAAGAATGTTATATTGATCTTTTAACAGACTCAGGAACTAATGCAATGAGTGATAGACAATGGGCTGGACTTATGCTTGGAGATGAAGCATATGCTGGAAGCAGAAACTTCTATCATTTACAGGAAGTAGTGAGAGAATATTTTGGTTTTAAATATTTAGTTCCTACACATCAAGGTAGAGGAGCAGAAAATATCCTTTCATCTCTTACAATAAAACCAGGAGATTATGTACCAGGGAATATGTATTTTACAACTACAAGATTCCATCAAGAGAGAAATGGGGCTACTTTTAGAGATGTTATTATAGATGAAGCACATGATCCAACAGCTGATCTTCCGTTTAAAGGAAATATAGATCTAAAAAAATTCCAAGCATTAATAGATGAAGTTGGAGCAGATAAAATACCATATATATGTCTTGCTGTAACAGTAAATCTAGCTGGAGGGCAGCCAGTATCAATGGGAAATATAAAAGCTGTATCTGAGTTAGCACATAAAAATGGAATAATGGTAATGTTTGATGCAACAAGATGTGTTGAGAATGCTTATTTCATAAAAGAAAGAGAAGAAGGATATCAAGATAAAACTATAAAAGAAATAGTTCATGAAATGTTTTCATATGGAGATGGATGTACAATGTCTGGTAAGAAGGACTGTATTACCAATATAGGTGGATTCCTATGTATGAATGACCATGATCTATATGTAAGAGCAACAGGAATGGTAGTTCAATTTGAAGGAATGCCATCATATGGTGGACTTGCAGGAAGAGATATGGAAGCTATGGCAATAGGTATAACAGAATCAGTTCAGTATGAATATATAAGCTATAGAGTAAATCAGATCAGATATCTTGGAGAGAAATTAGAAGCAGCAGGAGTACCAATGGTAAAACCATTTGGAGGACATGCAATATTCGTAGATGCAAGAGCATTTTTAGATCACTTAACACAGGATGAATTTCCAGCACAATCATTGGCAGCAGCGCTGTATGAAACATCGGGAGTAAGAACAATGGAAAGAGGAATTATATCAGCAGGAAGAGATGTAGTGACGGGGAAAGATCATCATCCAAAATTAGAAACAATAAGACTAACAATACCAAGAAGAGTATATACATATGCACATTTGGATTTTGTAGCAGATGCAGTAATAGATTTATATAACAGAAGAAAAGATATAAGTGGGTTGAAATGGGATTATGAACCAAAAGTACTGAGATTCTTTACAGGAACATTTAAAACTATCAATTCAGAATTGATAAAAGGATATTAAGATAACCCTATATTAAGGTAAAAATAAAGAGAGAGCTATCATGCTCTCTCTTTAGTATTTAAAAATCACAATGAATTAAAATATCTTTCATAATTTTTACACCCTCTTCTAATTCTTCCAGAGAAGGAGAAATAAAACTTAATCTTATTTTGCCAGAAGAACGTTTATCATGATAAAAAATATTTCCTGGAAGAATAGAAACACCTCTTAATTTGCATTTGTGATAAAATTTTTCTTCATTTATATAATCAGCTAATTGTATCCAGACAAAAAATCCACCTTTAGATTTATTTAATATTGTTATATGTGGGACTTCAGATAATAGTTCAAGAATTCTGCGATGTTTAGCTTTAAATATTTTTTTTAAATTTTTTACATGATTATCAAGATATTTATCATCTATAAAATATTCTAATACTTTTTGATTCAAACCAGAAGTACTATGATCTAGGCTGTATTTAGTCAAAATAGCTTTCTGCATAATTGCAGGAGGCAGAATCATATATGCAAGACCAATGGCAGGCATAAGAAGTTTCGAATAAGTTTTGATATAAATAACTTTTTCATTGCCAGTCTGATCCAATACTTTTAATGGCTCAACTCTTTTGGTATAGTAAAATTCAGAAAAACAATCATCTTCAATAATATAAAAATTGTATTCATGAGCAAGTTTTAAAATTTTTTTCTTTTTTTCTTCTGACCAGCTTATACCAGTAGGATTCTGAAAGTTAGTCATTATATATACAAAGTGAATTCTTTCTTTTTTTAAAATTTTTTCAAATTCTACTAAATTCCAACCATCATTTTTTAAATCAAAAGTTTTTATATTGCACATATCTTTTAATAGATTTAGTGCATTAGGATATGTAGGGCTGGAGATAGCAACAGTTTTTAAAGATGAACCACTAAAGGTTTTTAATAGTATAACCAGAGATTGCTGAGTTCCTGATGTAATTATTATATTATCTTTGTTAACAAAGATATCTCTTTCTTCTAAATGATCTGCTAAAAGTATACGAAGGCTTTCTAAACCTTGTACATCTTGATATCCTAATAGTGATGAACCATAATTTTTCAGAGCTTTATCTATTAATTTTTGATATATTTTATCTGGAAAATAATCATTTGGAGGGCTTCCATTGGAAAAATTTATTTCTTCTGTATTAGTTTGTCCGAAATGAAAACTTTCCATTATAGGAACTAATTCTTCACGAATAGAAAGATTTGAGTGTTCTTTTATAAAGAATCCCTTTCCTTTTTCAGAAAAGATATATCCATCTCTTTCTAACATTTTAAATACTTTTAAAACTGTATTAATATTTGTATTATATTTTATTCCAATTTGTCTGATAGAATAAAATTTGGAGTTGGGAGCGTTTTTCTTTATTATTTCTGCTTTAAGAATTTCATATAACTTTATATAATAACTTATATCAACATTGTTAGTATTTTTAGCCATCTATCTCTCCCTTTAGTCAAAATATAGAATGCTGAATAAAAACCAAAAATAAACTCTCATAATAAATTATATGATTTTTTTTATAAAAAAGCAATGGAATATAATTGAAAAATAGTAATAAAGATAATAAAGATAATAAAGATAATAAAGAGAAATCTATATTTACAGTATAAAAATGATTGATTTGTGGTATAATAAAGGAAATTAAATATAAAGGAGAGAATGCTAGATGCTGTTTTATGAAGATTTTATAAAAAGTATAAATTCAAAAAGTAATATAGAAATGAAAAAAATAGAAAAGTTTTCTGTAGAAGCTAAGAAAATAGTTTCAGGAGCAGGAATAGGTATTCCATTGATATTGGCAGGATTTTTTCAAGGATATTTGGCGGTTAATGAAAATGTAAAAGTGATGCCAGGAGTATTCGCATTAGTTTTTTTATTTTTAGGAATAAAACAGCTAAGAACTACCTTTTCATATAAAGTTATAATAGATACAGAAAAAAAGATATTAATAGGAGAAAAGTTAGTATTATCATTGGCTGATATAGATAGCTGTACACTGGAAGAAAAAAAAATAGGAAAAAATCTTCAAGTAGTTTTAGATATCATAACAGTAGACAGAAAACAGATAATTATCCCTTTATATATGAAAAATAAAGAGAGATTTGTCTTGATTATGAGATTACTTTTAGATACGAAATTTTTTATAAAAAAATAAAAAAATATTTGACATAAAATACAGATTATGGTACTATAATTCTTGTCTGCGGGAATAGCTCAGTTGGTAGAGCATCTGACTCTTAATCAGGCGGTCACAGGTTCAAATCCTGTATGACGCACCATAAAAGATGCCCCGTTCGTTCAGTGGTAAGGACATCAGATTTTCACTCTGGCAACAGGGGTTCGATTCCCCTACGGGGTACCACCATAGGTCGCATAGCTCAGTTGGGAGAGCACCTGCCTTACAAGCAGGGGGTCATAGGTTCAAGTCCTATTGTGACCACCAATTTAATAAAAATAGTGGGGGTGTAGCTCAGTTGGTTAGAGCGCCTGCCTGTCACGCAGGAGGTCGCGAGTTCGACCCTCGTCACTCCCGCCATTATTATATATGCCGCTTTAGCTCATCTGGTAGAGCAACTGACTTGTAATCAGTAGGTGATTGGTTCGACTCCGATAAGCGGCACCAGTAAATTTAATAGATATGCGAGGATGGCGGAATTGGCAGACGCGCTAGACTTAGGATCTAGTGTCCCAGACGTGAGAGTTCAAGTCTCTCTCTTCGCACCAAACAGGTAATAATTTGAAATAGATTTTAATTTTAGTTTTCTAAAATTAAGTCTATTTTTTATTATAAAAACTTTTTTAAAATTATATCTTTAAAACAAAAAAGCTCTATGAAGAGCTTTTTTGTTTGTAGTAGTAATTTTTAAAATAAAAAAAGTTAAAAAATTATATGAATATAAGATAAATGTATTATAACACAAATAATTTGAAAATAAAATATTTTTTATATAAATCAAATGTTAATATTTAAAAAAGTCTAAAAAAATTAAATTTAATCTTGCTATTTATCTTTAAATATAGTATCATGTTGAGATCTACTTTAAATAATTTTTTTATAATATTTATTTTCTAGTAAGATGATTTATTCAATAATAAGTTTATTTTTTATTATAAAGGAAAAAATTATATAAATAGAATAATAAAAACAAAAGATTTTAATATTGTTGTATATGATTGCTATAATATTTTGTAATTATTTAAGTAGATTGATTAAGATATGGGGGAAGTTATGAAAAAAATAATATTGCTTTTTATATTAATGATAAATTTTTCTATTTTTGCAGAAAATCAAGAAATAATAGAAGGAGGAATAGTAAAATATGATAATCATAGCCATGTGGTAGGACTTTTTGCTAGTAAAGAGGAAGCTATTCAAATATTTGAAGCTAGAGTTGAATATTTTGCTAAAGAATATAAAATCATTATAAGCGAAGAATTTTTAGATGAAAATGGAAAAGGGAAAATAGCTATACTGTTTCATAAAGAGAATGAAGACATTCAATGTTTTGTAATGTTGGAAGGAAATAAGATTATATATGGAAATATGATTCCTTCTGGAGATTGTGCAATAATAAAAAAATATTTGAATTAAAAAAAGTCTGATTTATTAAATCGGACTTTTTTTAATTGATATGATATTTATATAATAATATTATTGTATGCAATCATATTCCTTTAAGAAAATATTAAGTTTTTTCTTAATACGCTGTATGCTGTTATCCACTGATTTTGGATCTCTTCCAGTTTTTTTAGCAATTTCAGTATAAGTCATTTCAGAAAGCATATATTCAAATATTTCATTTTCCATTTTGCTTAGATTACTTTTAAGATATTGATTTAAGAGCCTGAATCTTTCTTTGCTTAGATAAATTTCTTCTGGGTTATAAAAATTAAAAGATTTAGATTCATAAACTATATTTGAATTATCTTCAGTTTCAGGACTATACATAGCCATATTTAATATTTTATTTTTACCAGAATTAGAACTTTTAATAGCTGTAATTAATTGACGCTTTATACATAAAATAGCAAAAGTAGTAAAAGATGCATTTTTAGTTTCATCGTATGCATTTATTGCCTTTAAAAGACCTATCATTGCCTCTTGAAGAACATCTTCTTTATCTCCACCATAGAAAAAGTAATTTTTTGTTTTTAATTGAAGAATACTTTTAAAAGAGGAAAATATCTCCTGTATGGCACTTTCATTACCAGCTTTAGCATTTTTTATTGTTTGTGAATTTATCATTTTTGCCTCCCTGAAAATAAAAAGAAATTTATTTTTTAGAAATTAAGATAAATTATATTCTAAATTGTTAAAATAAAATCTATATAATATTTCTTTATAAAATTATTATAACAATAAAATGTAATGATAACAAATTAAAAATTCATATAAAAAAGTAAAAAGTACATAAAAATCTTTTTAAAATATTAATTGATGCTACTTAGAGAAGAGCAAACAAAAAATATTAAATTTTGAATTTTTTTCGTTTTTAAACAGCATGAATATATTATGAACCAAGTATATTTTAAAAAAAAATCTAAAAAGTCAAAAAAATATAAAATAACAAAAATATAAATTATATAAAATGATAAAAGACAGCTGTTATTTAATTTTGAGAAGAAAATTTAAAGAATAAAAAAACTTTTCTTCAAAGGAAACTAAAGAAAAGTTTTTAATATTAGTTATAGAATTTAATAAGACATATTTCAGAAGAGCTTCCTATTCTTATAGGGGGTCCCCAAGTTCCATATCCTGATGAAACCAAAATATTGCTGTCAGATATTTTTTTATGTCCATAATCTATTAGAAAAATTCGTTTTGTAAAAAGTCTTCCAGGAAAAAACTGCCCTTTATGTGTGTGGCCAGAAACTTGCAGATCTATTTTATTCTCTACAGTTTCTTCAATTGTGTCAGGAGTATGCTGTATCAAAATAACTGGTTTGTCAGAATGATCACCTATGATATCTTTGAGAGGTATCTTTGAAAAATTATCTCTTCCAGCTATATATATTTTATCATCAACAAGTATTTGTTCATCTCTAAGAACAATGACTCCTTTTTCTTTTAATGTTTCAGTAAGAAGGGCAGCTTTTTTTCCATAAATATCATGATTACCTAAAGCAAAATAAATTCCATACTTAGTTTTTATACTGCTTAATTCATCAAGCATATTTTTTTCTAAAACTGGTTCTAAATCCATATCTATGAGATCACCAGCTATAAGAACAATGTCAGCATTTAAAGAATTTATAATATTTTTCATTTTTATAAAAGAGGAATTTCCATTTATATATCCAAGATGAATATCAGATACTAAAACAATATTAAGAGGTTCAATGTTATAATTTTTATCTAATTTAATATCATATTTTTTTATAATAGTATGATGTTTATAAAAAGTTCCAGCCAATAAAATTATAGGAACAAGGACTAAGGATACTTTATATAGATTTATATTTAACTTATATCTAAAAATCATAGTAACTACAGAGGCTAAGATGAATAGGATTGAGGCATAGATTAAAAATGCCAGATAATAATAAATGATATAAGATACAATCTTATTTAGTGAGTAAGAAAAATGAGAACCCAAAAATCTATACAAATAAAAAAGAAGTGCTAAAGATAGAAAAAAAATGAGAAAAAAAATTTTTTTATCATTTGAAACAACATATTTTAAAGTAATTCTTATAACAAAAAAGTTTAATAAAAAGAAAAAAGTTGAAAACACCAAAAAGAAATAATTCATTATTCATCTCCAATCATTTAATGTAATTTTTTATATTATAAAGTAAAATGGTCACATATCAAAGAAAAATATAAAAAAGGATAAGTAGAATTAAAAAAGAAGTAGAAATTTGCATATAAAAATGGAGTTTTTTTCTAGTGGGAATATTTATATAAAAAATAATGTGGATTTTATATCAATTTCTTATTATAATATATGGATAAAGTTTTAATGAAAAGAGGAGATTAGAAATGTTGATAAATAGAAAGGAAAAATTAATCATAGGCTTTTCAGTTTGTATCATTGGATTAGGAATACTTCTATATATTTCTAAGGAGAAAATAATGGAGAAACTGTCAAATAGTCCAAGCCTAGTAATGACATATAAAGAGAGTCAAAGTAAAAAATTAAAAAAAGAAATAGAGAAAAAAATTAGTGATAAAAATTTTAATTCAATAATGAATAGATTATCAATGGAAAAATTAGAAATATTAAAAGAAAGTTTAAATTTCCCTGAAGTGGTAGATGCTTTAAATGCAAAAGATGGAAGTAAATATACTTCAGATAAATATTTTTCTCCAGATATAAATCAAGAAGAGGCTGTAAAAATTGCTAATATAAGCAGAGGATTTGGAGAAATAGAAGTTTTGTCAGTGGAATTTAAAAATTATTTAGAAAAAAAATACCCTAACTTTAATTATGATGAAGTAAATAAAAATGAAAATAAAATACCAGATATTTTAAAGATAAAAGATAAAATTATGAAATTATTTCCAGATAAAGAAATTTCAGATATTATAAAAACTTTAAATGGAGAGCAATTAAATAAATTAAACAACATAATATCTGGAAATGCAGAAGTGGTCTCTCTTATGGAATTTAAAGTGGAAGATATAAATAATTTTAAAAAATATGAAGAAGATTTCTTTAATTCAACTCTTATATTAGATGATATGAAAAAAGTAGTTGCCATAAGTAAGGGGATTGATGAAATGACTCTTGTATCACCTGAATTGAAAGAAATAATAGATAAGAATTTAAAAAATATAGATTATAAAAAAATGTCATCTTTTGGGGAGTTTTATCTTTTAGATAAAAATAGTGATGTAGAACTTGAAAAGCAGTATAGAGAAAAGTATTATACTTTTGATAGTCCCTTTATAAAATTAAATCCATATGGAAGAACACCACTTTCTGCAATAGTAAAAATAGAAAATGAAGCAGTAGGAAATGATGTAACAATAACTATTGAAGGAAAAGAAGGAAGTCCAGATTATACCTATAAAACAAAAGTAAGAGCAAATGGAGAAATTCCAATAATAGGACTGTATCCTAAAGCTGTTAATAAGGTATTCTTAAAAATGAATAATGGAAATATTTTTAAAAATAAAAATATTACAATAGAGACATCATTGATTGATGATAGTCTTCCAGCAGTTGTGATAGAAAAAAAAGTTGATGGAAGTATAGAACAGGGAATGAATCTTGTATCTTTTAATACAAAAGATGAATCACTTCCATTTATATTTGATTCTAATGCAAATATCAGATATCTTTTAATAGTTTCACCTGTCATTAAAAAATCACTTCTTGATAGAAATGAAAAAGGAAATTGGGAAGCAATAGATGATAACCTTATTTTTGAATTTGATATACTTGGTAAAATAATAAATATTCAAGATAATAATAGAATAAAATTAGATGAAAACTGGAAAAATGGAGTGCTGTTTAGAAATAATCAATATCTTCCAAAAAAGAATAATATTCTTATAGTTTATGGATTCAGTGATAAAGCTTACCCAAGTGGAGTTTTTTCTGAAATAGGAAAAGATAGTGGACATGAGCTTTTCAAGGCAAGACTTTATTATGATAAAAATAGTTTCGAAGACAATAGTATATTATCAGGAAAAAGAATAGAACTTTTTCAAGAATAAAGGGAGATAAAAATGGAACAAGAAAAAAGTACAACATTAAAATTGATATATATAACATTATTAGGTGTGATATTTTTATTGTGTAGATATTTCTTTATCTTTGAAATAGGGATACCTGTCTATTCTTTAGGAGTATTTACATTCATTATTTTAGGGCTGTATATTACAGACAATATGGAATTTAAAAGATATTATTACAGTAATAAAAGATTTGTAATAATACTGATATTGAATTTTTTAGCATTCTTTGTATGGTTTATTGATATATGGGATTTTTCAATCATACCATTTATGCTTATTTTTACAGCATCTCAAATATTAATAAGTACAATAATAAGTATAATAACTTTTGAAATAAAAAAGGTGACTACATATGGGAATGGAGAGATGAAGAAAAGAATAATGGAAAGTCTTTCTAAATTTTCTGAATATGAGTATATAGATGAATGCAAGAGAGAGGAATCACTTACAGAATTTATAGAAAAAAATGGAATATCTATTTTGATACTTACTAAATTGAAACTTACAAAAGAGGAGATAAAAGAAGTATTGAATTTGAAACTTTCAGGAATAGAAGTAAAAAGTTATTCAGATTATATGCTTGAAAATGAAGAAAAGATAGATGTAGAATTTATAGATGAAGAGTGGTTGCTTCAAGCTTATGGTTTTAAAATTCTCCATAGTCAAATACAGAATAGAGTAAAGAAAATATTTGATTTAGGAATGGCAGTAGCAATAGGCACAGTGACTCTTCCAATAATGGCAATAGCAGCTATTATAGTAAAACTAGAAAGTCCAGGACCAATAATTTATAGTCAGGATAGGGTTGGAGAAAATGGAAAAGAATTTAAAGTGCATAAATTTAGAAGTATGAGAAATGATGCTGAAAAAGATGGAGCTAAATGGGCACAACAAAATGATCCAAGAGTTACCAAATTTGGAAATATAATGAGAAAAACAAGAATAGATGAACTTCCTCAGCTTCTTAATGTTATAAAAGGAGAAATGAGCTTTATTGGTCCTAGACCAGAAAGAATGGTTTTTATTAAGGAACTTGAAAAGCAGATACCATACTATAATTTAAGGCATATGGTAAAACCAGGATTGACAGGATGGGCACAGGTAATGTATCCATATGGTGCAAGTGTAGAAGATGCCAGAAGAAAACTTGAGTACGATCTTTACTATATAAAGCATCATAGTCTTTATTTAGATATAGTAATTATGATTCTTACACTAAAAACAGTAATTTTTGGAAAAGGAAGATAATATGATTACAATTTTTACACCTTCATATAATAGAAAAGACACACTTTTAAGACTTTATGAAAGTCTTAAAAGACAAACTGCAAAAGAATTTCAGTGGATAGTTGTAGATGATGGGTCTAATGATGGAACAAAAGAACTTGTAACAGATTTTATTGAAGAAAAGGTTATAGATATTATATATGAATATCAGAAAAATAGTGGAAAAATGAGAGCTGTTAATCGTGGGGTACAAATAGCACAAGGAGAGTATTTTTTCATAGTTGACAGTGATGACTATATTACAGATAATTGTATAGAGATTATAATAAAAGAAGCTAAGAATCTTCCTGAAAATTTAGGTGGGATGATATTTAGAAAAATAGATATGACAAGTGGAAAAATTACAGGAAAACCATATCCTCAGTATAGAATAGATTCATCACCAGTAGAAATAGTATATAAATTGGGAATAGATGGAGATAAAGCTGAAGTGTTTAAAACTAATATTATTAAAAAGAATCCTTTTAAGGAATTTGAAGGAGAAAAATTTATTCCAGAAGCTAGTGTTTGGATTAAAATAGGTGAAGAATATAAAATGAGATATATAGATGAAGGAATATATTTTTTTGAGTATTTAGATGATGGCTATACTAAAAATTTTAATACTCTTATGAAAAAAAATCCAAGGGGATTTGAATTTTATTATAGAGAAATGTTGAAATACAATCTTCCTTTATCTAATAAAATAAAATTTATAATAAGACTTATCCAAAGTAAATATTACAGATTTACAGGAGGAAATAAATGAAAATACTTCATATAATAACCTCTTTAGAATTGGGAGGAGCAGAAAAACTTCTCACAGAATTGCTTCCAGCTCAAAAAAAATTAGGTCATAGTATTGAACTCATGATCTTGAGTGATGTAAATGCAGTATTTAAAAAAGATTTAGAGGAAAAAGGAATAAAAATATATGTATCTAAGTATAATTCTAAGAAATCACCATTAAATATTTTTGAAATAAATAAAAAAATAAAAGCAGTAAATTATGATATAGTTCATGTACATCTGGTTCATGCACAATACTGGACTAGAATGGCAAGATTATTTGACAGAAGTAAAAATAGAAGATACTTGACTACAGAGCACAGTACATCAAACAGAAGAAGAAATAATAAAATTTTAGGAATGATAGATAAGTTTATTTTTAATGGATATGAGGAAATAGTAAGTATATCATATGCTACTGAAAATAGCTTGTATGAGTGGGTAGGAGGGAAAAAAGAAAAGTATGCAGTTATTCCTAATGGTATAGATTTAAGTGTATTTGAAAATTCTACTGCAATTCCCAGAGATGAAATTGGAGCAGAAAAAGAAGATATTATTTTAATGATGGTTTCAAGATTTCATCAATCAAAAAACCAAAAAGGTGCAGCTGAAGCTTTGGAATATCTTCCTAAAAAATATAAAATGATATTTGTTGGAGATGGAATTTTAGAAGAAGATGTAAAAAACTTTGTAAAAGAAAAATACCTAGAATCAAGAGTAATATTTTTAGGAAAGAGAAAGGATATTCCTGTACTTTTGAAAACAGCAGATATAATTATTCAGTTTTCATTTTTTGAAGGTTTTGGTATGGCTGCTGTCGAAGGTATGGCTTCTGGAAAACCTGTAATAGTAAGTAATGTTTCTGGACTGGCTGATGTAGTAGGTGGAGGCGGAATTATATGTCCAAATGATCCTAAAGAATTAGCAAAAATAATATTGAACCTAGAAGATAAGAAATTATATAATCATATAGCTGAGATGTGCTTGGAAAAAAGTAAAAAGTATAGTATAGAAAATAGTGCAGAAGAATATATAAAGCTGTATAAGGAGATTTTGAAGAGATAAAATGATGGTATATTATATAATATTGGGAATCCTTGGCATAGGCAGTTTAATAGATATATTAACTTTAAATGAAAGAGTAAAAAAAGTATTATATATTCTTTCAATATTGATATTGGTTGTATTCTTTGGAACAAGGGGCTATCTTGGTTATGATTGGTACTCATATAAGCCTAATTTTGAAAAAATAGATAATATATTACAGTTGTTTTCTGGAAACTATAAAACTATATTTTCTTCAGGATATGAACTGGGATTTCAATTATATTCAAGTGTAATAAAAGCTTTTTCATCTAATTATTTAGTTTTTAATTTTGTAAATACAGTTACTGATTTTCTTTTAATATATTTTATATTTAAAAGATATTCTAAGTATCCAATATTTGCATTATTTTTATATTTTGGAATATATGGACTAGCTCTTGAAATAGATATGATGAGAAATATAAAAAGTATATTGCTGTTTTTATGCTCAATAGAATATATTGAAGATAGAAAACCATTGGTATTTGTTGCTTTAAATATACTGGGAATGATGTTTCACAGCAGTTCTTTAATATATTTTCCAATGTATTTTATATTGAATATAAAATGGAACAGAAAATTCATACTGGGGCTTTTTGCTTTAGGAAATATTTATTATATTTCAGATGTCAGATTAATAATTAATGGGATAAGAATATTTGGCAGTTATCTACCAGGAGGAATAGGACAGAAAATAACTGGATATCTTTCTATAATACCAGCAGATTTTCCATTAGGATTCTCATTTTTTTATGCTGAAAGAATAGTAATATTTTTATTAATATTTTTTGCAGGTAATTATCTGGTGAGTAAAAGATATGGAAATATATTTTTAAATAGTACATATCTATATGTATTTATGTTTTTGTATACTTCTGAACTTTCAGTTATATCATTGAGATTTGGAATACTTTTTGTTTATTCTTATTGGTTTGCAATACCTATGCTTATAGAAAAAACTACAGCTCCTGCTGTAAAAATAGGAATTGTTGCTGTAGCAGCTCTTATATGCTGTTTCAGAATAAATAATCAATTAAGTTTTATAGGAAATAAAGATATTTATACCTATGAAAATATATTTTTAAAACATAGAAGTGCTGCTGAAAAATGGCAGCTAGTAGAAGATGCAGCAAAATATAAAGATGAAGGACATGGAAAAGAAATATCACTACTATTTTGAGAGTGCTAAAGGATGGAAATATGAAGATACTTTTTGTAGCTAACTATATGTGGGACATATATATCTTTAGGGGAGGGTTATTAAAAGCATTAGTTGCTGATGGTCATGAAGTGATAGCAGCAGCTCCAGATAATGGAAGAATAGACATGGAAAAAGCTATACCTGGATTAAAATCTGTATCTATTACTCTCAATAAAAGAGGGATAAATCCTGTAGAAGACATGAAATTGACATATGATTTGTATAAACTATATAAAAAAGAAAATCCAGATATAATATTTCATTATACAATTAAGCCTAATATATATGGAACAATAGCTGCCAGAATGGCTAATAAGAAGTCGGTAGCAATATTGACTGGATTGGGATATTCCTTTGTAAAAGGAGGACTTATTTCAAAGGTAGCAATTGCTTTGTATAGATTTTCATTAAAATTTTCAAAGGAGATATGGGTTTTAAATTCAGATGATAAAGAAACTCTTATTGAAAATAAAATTGGAAATAGAGAGAAAGTATTTATACTTCCAGGAGAGGGAACAGATTGTGAAAGATTTAAGCCATTGCCTATGGAAAGAAAAGATGATAAAACTATATTTCTTATGGTAGCCAGAGCTTTTTTTGATAAAGGCTTCAGAGAATATGAAGAAGCTGCAAGAGTATTGAGAAAGAAATATGAAGATAGAGTTGAATTTCAATTTTTAGGAGCATTAGGAGGAGAAGCTGTATCTGGAATCACTGAAGAATATATGAACAAACTTCAGGAAGAAAAAGTTATAAATTATCTTGGAACAGTTGATTATCCTGAAAATGTAATAAAAGAAATAGATTGTCTGGTTCTTCCATCATATAGAGAAGGTATATCAAAAGTTTTGATGGAAGGGGCAGCTATGGAAAAACCAATAATAGCTACAAATGTAACAGGGTGTAAAGAGATAGTTGATGATGGAGAAAATGGTTATTTAGTAAATGTAAAAGACAGCAGTGATCTTGCTGAAAAAATGGAAAAATTCCTTCAATTACCCAAAGAAGAGAGAGAAAGAATGGGGAAAAAAGGCAGAGAAAAAATATTAAAAGAATTTGATGAAAAAATAATAATAGATATTTATAGAAATAAAATTTCAAAGCTATAAAAGGAGAAAAGGATGGAGCTGAGTATAATTGTTCCAATATATAATGTAGAAGATTATTTGGAAGAATGTCTGAAAAGCCTGTACAATATAAAAAATATAAAACTGGAAATAATATTAGTAAATGATGGATCAAAAGATAACAGTTTTAAAATTATGGAAAAATTTAAGGAGATGTATACTGAAAAAACTGTGTTGATAGATAAGAAGAATGGCGGACTTTCATCTGCAAGAAATGCAGGAATGAAAGCAGCTGCTGGAGAATATATATCATTTATAGACAGTGATGATTTTATAGACAGTGATGAATTTGAAAAATTTTTTAAAGAAGGGCAGAAAGATAAACTGGATGTTATGGTAGGAAACATGAGATACTATACTCCTGAAAAAACAGGAGATTCTCTATTCAGATCAGATATAGTAAAAAATAGTGGAGTAATAAATGGAATTGATTTTTTCTGGAACCTTTTTCAAAAGCCTAAATGCTTCAGAGAAGAGGTTGTAGATGATATATACAAAAGAGAGTTTTTGTTAAAAAATAATATCTGGTTTAATGAAAATATAGTTCATGAAGACAGTGAATTTACTCCTTTGGTGTATTTGAAAGCTGAAAAAGTGAGATATATCGATAGAGCTTTTTATTTTTATAGACAGAGAACTGGTAGTATAATGAATAAAGTTTCAGAAAAAAGCATAATTTCTTTGGAAAGTATATGTGAAAAATTTTTTGCTGAATATAAAAAACTGGATTCTGTAAAGGGAAAGGAAGTGCTGGCTGCACTTATTCTAAGTTTTTACTCTGTAGTTGTATATAAGAGATACAATGGAGCAGGGGATTGGAAAAGAGCTCATAAAAGATATAAAGAACTTTACAGAGAATTAAAAAATAATAAAAAATTTGAATTTGAAGAATTCCTTTTATCTTTTTCAGTTTTTATACCTAATATGCTTAGAAAACTTTTAGGAAAGCAAATAACAAATGTTCAGAAGATACCAAAATTTTAAGAAAAAGGGAGAATATATGATACCTAAAAAACTGCATTATATATGGCTGGGGAATAATTCAAAGCCAAATTTGATGGATATATGTATCAATTCTTGGAGGGAAAAACTTCCAGATTATGAAATCATAGAATGGAATGAAAGTAATTTAGATTTTCAAAATGAAATAGATGAAAATCCTTTTTTAAAGGAATGTCTAGAAAGAAAACTTTGGGCTTTTTTATCTGATTATTTTAGAATGAAAGTTTTATATGAAAATGGAGGTATTTATTTAGATACTGATATGCAGATTATAAAAAGTTTAGATGACTTTTTAAAAGATGACTTTTTCATTGGATTAGAAAGTGAAGATGTGATAAGTGCAGGAATAATAGGAGCAGTACCAAATAATGAGGTAGTAAAAGATATAATGGATTTTTACAAGCAAGATATATGGAATGAACCTATTTATACAATTCCATCTATAATAACAAGAGTACTAAAGAAAAAATATTCTTTTGAATTAAAAAATGAAATAATAAATATTGAAGAGGCAGCTATAAAGATATACCCATCTAATTATTTTTATCCTTATCATTTTACAGAAGAGTTTCAATATTCTAAAATAACTGAAAAAACTTATGGAATACATTGGTGGGGAAAAAGCTGGGGTAAAAAGAAAGATTTAAAAAAATTATATTTTCTTGAATTTAAACATTTCAGAGGAATAAAAAAAGTATTAGTAAATATTCTTATCTACACAGGAATGCTAAAGTTTGTTAAGGAATGGAAAATACTGAAAATAGCTAATAAAAAGATTAATTTTTAAAGGAATGAAAAATGAATAGATTAAAAAATTTACTGCAAGATAAACTAGTAAGAAATTTTCTCAATATATTCAGTGGTGATGCTATTGGATCAGTACTTTCAATTGTTTCTATATCTTTTGTGACAAAAGGTATAGGAATGGAGAAATATGGTTTTATAGTTCTGATACAAGGGATAACTTCGTTGGTAGATGGAATATTTAATTTTCAATCATGGCAGGGATTTATAAAATTTTTTCCAGCAGCAAAAGATGATGATAGTGAAGTAAAAAAACTTATAAAATTTAGTTATATTCTGGATATAGTAACTGCACTAATAGCTTTTATCATATTAAATTCAGCAGGAATGCTGATAAAGAAAATTTATAACTTTACTCCTCAGGAAATGTTTTTATTAGTAATATTTTCTATTTATATAATTTTTAATATACAAGGAACACCTATTGGTATATTAAGAAGCTTTGATAGATTTGATATGCTGAGAAATCAAAGAGTGATAACTTCAATATATAATTTTATTATGTTAGGAGTTGGATTTTATCTAAAATTGGATTTAGGATATTTTGTTTTTGTATATCTTTCATCAAATATATTAAATGGATTATTAATAAATATTTTTGCAATAATAGTTTTAAAAAAAAGAAAGTTGCTTGGATTTATTTTTCAAAAGTCTAGTTTTAATAAAGAATTTTTTAAATTTACTTGTTTAACTAATATAAATTCAAGTTTAGACATACCTGTACAATATTTTGATAATCTTTTGATAGGAAAGATGTTATCATTGGAGCAACTGGGAATATATAAAATTTGTAAAACAGTGGCTATTGTCCTTGATAAAGTAGGAACTCCTATTTATCAAACATTGTATCCATATTTTTGTGAAACAATTGCAAAAAAAGATATTAAAGAGGTATTTAGAAAATTTTTGAAAGTCTCTGTTCTTCTTTTAGGAGTATGTACTGTAATGATAGTAGGACTGAATATAGTAGGTTTTTATCTTTTTTCTAAATTTTTCAGTGAACTTGTATTAAATTATAAATTTGAGATAAATTTATATATTATAATGAAATCTTTGGGAACTGTGTTTATAGCAGTACACCCTCTTTTCCTTTCATTAGGTTATATAAAAGTAGAAACAAGAATAATCTTTATAGCTAATCTGATATATATGGGAGTTTTATTCCCTATGATAAAAAATTATGGATTGAGTGGAGTAATTGCAGCTTATGGGATACAGGTTATATTGATTGTTGGAATGAAAATGTGGTATATTCTTTCTAGAAGAGAGAAAATATCTTTTGAAAATCAAGATCAAGACAACAAAAGTGACTACTATAATTAAAAATATAAAAAAGAAGATTGACTAAAAAGTTAAGATAAATTCTAGAAATTTAAAAATTTTCTAAAATTATACTTTTCTTATAAGTCAATCTCTTTTTTATTTTAGTGAAAAAGGTAAGGTGACATGTACAGTAGTTCCTTTATTTAGCTTACTTTTTATTTCAAGGTCACCCTTCAACACTTCTATTATATTTTTAACAATTGATAATCCTAATCCATGACTTCCCATATTTCTGCTTCTTGCTTTATCAACTCTGAAGAATCTGTCAAAGATATGCTCCACATCTTCTTTGCTTATTCCCATTCCGTGATCTTCAATAGTTATTGTAACATTATTGCTTTGGGATACAAGTATATCAATGGGATAATTCAATCCATATTTTACAGCATTTTCCATTAAATTAAGAAAAAGCTGTTTTATAAGGTAAGGATCAGAATATATTATTACATTATTTGGAATAAAATTTATTTCCTGTTTTGGATATACTAATTTGAGATGTCCTATTATTTCTTTAAGAACATCAGATATAAATATCTTTTGAAAATCAAGATTGTCCTTATTATCTTTAGCTAGAAATAGAAGCTTAGTAACTAATATACTCATATTTTTAGTCTCATCTTCAATAGAATCTAAAGACTCCATTAATATATTTTTGTCAGATGCACCCCATCTTTTTATTAAATCTACATATCCTCCAATTATAAAGATAGGGGTTTTGAGCTCATGAGAAGCACTATTTACAAAATCTATTTGAGCATCAGTTTGTTTTTTTAATCTGTTGAGCATATTTTTATATGAATGTATAATGGAAATAAATTCAATAAAATTATTTTCTGTTTTTACATCAGTATCTAAGGAATCAAGATTAATTTTATTTGTTATCTCCTGAATATTTCTTAAAGGAGGAATAAATTTGTTATAGAATTTTTTTGATATGTATATACCAATAATCAAAGTGAAAATAATCCATACACCCGCTATTCCTATAGACCTAAAAAATATAAGTTTATCTCCTTTGAGATCTTTTATTATTTTTAGATCAATAGGGTCAATTCCATTAATATAAATTGTTCTATGAAGAGATTGGTAATCATAGAAACCTATATTTTGTATTTTATCTTGATCTTTTAATTGTAATTCTTTTGGATATATTTCACTATTGGAGTATATTTTTCCCTGATAAGTGAATATAACAAAAACATTATCTATTTTAGGACATTCTTCCAGAGCTCCTTTAAATAATTCATCAATAGGAATATTTTTTTCTAATTTTTCAGTAAATTCATTTAATTCATAGTCTATGAATATATTTGTTGTTGTTATATCTGCACTTGAAACTTTTATCATGTATGAAGCAAATATGTACAGAAGACCAAGACATGAAAATGAGAATATAAATACAAGAATATAATGACTTTTTTGGAGTTCATCTGATAATTTTTTCATCCTTAACCTCTCTTTTTATCCTCTTTTTTTAATACATATCCAAAGCCTCTTACTGTATGAATAAACTTATTTTCATCATAATCAATTTTTTTTCTTAAAGCATTGATATAGACATCAACTATTTTTTCCTCGCCCATATAGTCATATCCCCATACTTCATTAAGTATTTTTTCACGTGATACAACTAATTCTTTATTTAATAAAAGATAATGAAAAAGATTATACTCAGTTTTAGTGAGAGAAATTTCTTTTTCACTTTTGTATAGAGCATTAGTTTTAAGGTCTAATTTCAATATATCATAATATATGTAATCTGTATTGATAAAATTAGATTTATTTCTTAAAGCAACTCTTATTCTTGCAAATAATTCTTCAATTTCAAAGGGTTTAGTAAGGTAATCATCAGCTCCCATATCTAAAAGTTCTACTTTATTTAATGTTTGATCTTTAGCTGTGAGAATGATGATAGGAATATCAGAAGTTTTTCGTATTATTCTGCATACTTCTTCCCCAGAAAATTTTGGCATCATAAGATCAAGAAGAATAATATCATAGAAATTATTTTTAAATTTTTCTATTCCTTCTTCTCCATCTTGAGCTGTATCAACTGAGTATTTTTCATGTTCCAATTCCAGCTGCAGATATCTTCTTATTTTCTTTTCATCCTCTATTATCAAGATATTTTTCATTTATTATACACCTCATATAAGATTATTAAATATATTTTAACATTAAAAAGTTAATATTTAGTAAAAAAAAATAATATTTATTTTTACCATATTTTTACTTTTTAATTTTATTATAAGTATGAAAAAGAAAATAAGGAGGAATTAAAAATGGAAAGAATTTCAGTTATTGCCCCTGTTTATAATGAAAAAGAAAATATTAAAAGATTTATAGAAAAAGTAGAAAAAGCATTGAAAAAAAGATTTAATTCTTATGAAATTATTTTAATAGATGATGGAAGTACAGATGGGAGTAAAGAAATATTAGATAAGGAAGCAAAAAGAAATGGTCATGTGAAAGTACATCATTTTACAAAAAATAATGGACAGACGGCAGCTTTAGCAGCAGGCTTTAAGGTGTGTACTGGAGAACTTGTAGTAACTATGGATTCAGATCTTCAGACCAATCCAGAGGATATATACATACTTCTTGCATATATCAATGATTATGACATGGTAAATGGCAGAAGAGCTACAAGAGAAGATGGAATAAAGAAAAAAATATCATCTTTTGTAGGAAATAGAATAAGAAATTTAATTACAGGAGATGATATACAGGATACAGGATGCCCACTTAAATTATTTAAAAAAGAAGTGGTAGATACTTTTTACCTTTATGAAGGAATGCACAGATTTTTACCGACTCTCTCTAAAATAAATGGTTTTAAAGTAATAGAAGTACCAGTAAGGCATTATGACAGAGAGTATGGACAGTCTAAGTATGGAGTTTTTAACAGATTGCTTAAAGGGTTAAAAGATGCTTTTGCAGTTAGATGGATGAAAAAAAGAAAACTTTCATATGTATTAGAAAGAGGAGAATAGAATGGAAAAACTTTTAAACTGGGATTTTTTTGTAGTAATAGGAATGATAGGGCAGATTTTTTTTTCAATGAGGTTTATTGTTCAATGGATAGCAAGTGAGAAGATAGGAAAAAGTGTTATTCCATTTTCATTCTGGATATTTAGCCTAGGAGGGAGTGCACTTCTTCTGAGCTATGCCTTATATAGAAAAGATCCGGTTTTTATCCTTGGTCAAGTACCTAATCTGTTTATTTATTCCAGAAACATATATTTAATAAAGAAAAAAGGGAGTTAATATGTCTAGTGAAGATAAGAAATATTCATTAATAATCTTGGTTTTATCAATTATATCATTCTTTTCTAACTTATGGGTAAAAGATGCAGACTTGATGGAGGCAAGAAACTTTATAACAGCTAGAGAAATGGTAGAAAGTGAAAATTGGCTGATACCAACATTAAATGGAAATTTAAGATTTGAAAAGCCACCTCTACCAACATGGATAACAGCTGGGATGATGAAATTATTTCATAATACAACAGATGAATTTTTATTGAGAATACCTGTAGCTATTATATCTGTTATGCTGATTTTTCTTATTTATTATTTAGTAAAAATATTAACTGAAAAAAGTTTGTATAGTTTTATAGCTGCATTTATTTCTCTTACAACTTTTATGCTGATAAAAACAGGAAATGAAAATAGCTGGGATATGTATAGTTATGCTTTTGCTTTTGGAGCAGTAGCTTTTTTCACTGCTGGAATAAAAAAAGAAAAAATGAACAGCTTTATTATAAGTGGAATATTTTTAGCTTGTTCCATATTGAGCAAAGGACCAGTAGCTTTATATGGTTTGACAGTTCCTTTTATAATTTCATATGGATATGTCTATGGAATAGAAAAATATAAAAAGAATTGGAGAGGTATTTTGATAATGCTTGGAACAACAGTTCTTTTATCAGGAATATGGCCAGTTTTAGTGCTATTAAATTATAAAGAGATTTTTTTAAATGTAATGGAAAAAGAGAAAGATACTTGGACTTCAAAACATACACAGGGAATATTTTTTTATCTGGATTATTTTATATATATGGGAATATGGATATTTTTCTCAGCATTTGGAATGATAAAAAAATGGAGTAAGGAAAGGACAGAGGATAAAAAGTTTTTTGATTTTATTTTTTTATGGAATTTGTTAGTGCTGGTACTGTTATCTTTAATAAAAATGAAAAAGAAAAGATATGGAATTCCCATCTATATAACTTCAAGTTTGATGGTTAGTTCTACATGCAGTTATTATTATCAAAAAAGTTGGAATGAATTAAAAAAATCTGATAGATTACTTTTTCAGATTCAAAGTATTTTTATCTGGATAGTGTCTTTGGGAATACCAATTTTTCTTTTGATAGGGAGATATATAAAGAAAGATATTTCTTTGAGCTATATTTTGATTGTTTTAACTATAATGATTCCTTTTTACTTTTGGATGTATATAGCAAAGAACCATAAGGCAAGAGTAAAAAATATTATATTAGGAAGTGGTATATTGATGCTCATAGCTAATAATACTACAAACTGGTTTATAGAAAGAGAAATTAGGGAAAAAAATGATAAAAATATTCCAAAAATAAGTATGGCAAAGAAAAGCCCAATTCAATGGGAAGTGTATTCTGAAGACTTTGAAATAGAAGATGTGTGGAATATTGGGAAGCAAATAAAGAAATTTGATGAAAAAATGTTATTGAAAGATGAACTTGTTATTTTGGAAAATGACGAATTAGATATGGAAAAATTTAAAGATTATTTTATAGCAGATAAAAAAATATTTACTCGAGGAAATAATGATATAGTAAAATTATTTTATCTGGAAAAATTGGAGGATGTAAATGAAGATTTTGATAACAGGAGCAGCAGGATTCATAGGTTCGCATTTAACAGAGGAACTGTTGAAAACAAATAACAAAATAATAGCTGTAGATAATTTTGATGAATATTATTCTTTAGATATAAAATGCAGAAATGTATTGGAATCTGTTGATAAAGAGGAAAACTTAGATTTCATAGTTGGTTTAAAAGAGAGAGAAGAAAAGATAAAACAGCTTATATTGAATACTTCAAGTGAAAACTATAAACTTTATTATTGTGATATCAGAGATAAGAATGAACTGGAAAAGATATTTGAAAAAGAAAAACCTGAATTTATAGTTAACTTAGCAGGTTTGGCAGGAGTAAGACCTTCTTTAGAAAAACCTTTAGAATATGAGGAAGTTAATGTTAGGGGAACTATGAATATTCTGGAAATATGTAAAAAATTAGGAATAAAAAAGTTCATACAGGCTTCATCATCATCTGTATATGGAAATAATAAAAAATCTCCTTTCAAAGAAACAGATATTGTAGATTTTGCTATTTCTCCATATGCAGCAACTAAAAAGAGCTGTGAAGTAATAGGACATGTGTATCATAAATTATATAACATAGATATGTTTCAATTAAGATTTTTTACTGTGTATGGAGAAAGACAAAGGCCAGATCTGGCAATTTATAAGTTCACAAAAATGATACTTGAAGGTGAAAAAATTCCTTTTTATGGAGATGGAAATACATTTAGAGATTATACATATATAAAAGACATTATACAGGGAATACAAAAATCTATTGATTATTTAAAGAGTAATTCTAATGTTTATGAAATAGTAAACTTAGGAGAATCTCATGTGGTATCTTTAAAAGAAATGGTAGAGGTAATAGAAAGTACACTGGGAATAAAAGCAAAAATAGATAAACTTCCTATACAGATGGGAGATGTTGAAAAAACATATGCAGATATAAATAAGGCAAAAATATTAATAGGATATAATCCATCAACAGAATTTAAAAATGGAATTACAAAATTTATTGATTGGTTTAAAAATTTTAATAAAGATCAAAGGAGAATATAATGAATATTTCAGTTATAGGAACAGGTTATGTTGGATTGGTTCAAGGTGTGATAATGGCAGAATTTGGTGCTAAAGTAATATGTATGGATATAGATGAACATAAAATAAAAACATTAAAAGAAGGAAAAGTACCTATATATGAACATGGGCTTCAGGAACTTTTAATGAAAAATATAAAAGGGAAAAGAATTGAATTTACAACAGATATGAAGTATGCTGTAGAAAATTCAGAAGTCATATTTATAGCTGTGGGAACACCTCCTGCTTTGGATGGTTCAGCTGATCTGCACTATGTACTGGATGTAGCAGCTAATGTTGGAAAATATATAGATAAATATAAAGTTATTGTAAATAAATCAACAGTTCCAGTAGGAACTGGAAAAAAAGTAAGGGAGAATATTCAAAGGGAACTGGAAAAAAGAGGAGAAAATATAGAGTTTGATATAGTTTCAAATCCTGAATTTTTAAGAGAAGGAAAAGCTGTAGGAGATTGTTTAAGACCAGATAGAATAGTAATAGGTTATGAGACAGATAAAGCAAAAGAAATAATGAAAAAGGTATATGATGTACTTTTTATAAATGAAACTCCTTTTATGTTTACCAATATAGAAACTGCTGAAATGATAAAATATGCATCTAATGCTTTTCTTGCTGTAAAAATTTCCTTTATCAATGAAATATCTCTTTTGTCAGAAAAAGTAGGTTCTAATTCTCAGGAAATAGCAAGAGCAATGGGAATGGATGGAAGAATATCACCAAAATTTTTGCACTGTGGACCTGGATATGGAGGTTCATGTTTTCCAAAAGATACAAAAGCTATTGTGGACATAGCTAATAAATATGGAGAGGAGATGTTTGTGATAAAAGCTGCTATTGAAGCAAATGAAAAACAAAAAAGAAAGATGGTAGATAAAATAATCAGTAAAATGAATGGAGTAAAAGGGAAAATAATAGGAATATTAGGGCTTTCTTTTAAGCCTGATACAGATGATATGAGAGAAGCTCCAAGTATAGATATAATAAGAGGACTTGTAAAAAATGGAGCAAAAATACATGCTTATTGTCCAGAGGGAATAAAGGAAGCAAGATGGAGATTAGCAGATATAGAAAAAAACATAATATATTGTGCAGATGAATATTCAGTAGCTAATGATGTAGATGGTATTGTTTTGCTGACTGAGTGGAATCAATTTAGAGGAATGAATATGGACAATATTAAAGATAGGATGAAAGATAACTACTATTTTGATATGAGAAATGTTTATACAAAAGATAGAAAAGTAAGAGAGATTTTTAAATATTATCCTATAGGACAAAATTAATTAAAAAGGCTGACAAGAAGAAAAACTTCAAGTCAGCTTTTTTATTTCTTAGGAAATTATAATTTGATAAATTTGTTGAAAAAATAAAAAATATTAATTATTTTAGCTTCATATTAGATATATTTAATCGAATAA
>NZ_JAWDXO010000022.1 GCF_032477075.1 Fusobacterium sp.
TTTGTGATACTCTTTTTTAGGATAGAAATTTTCTAAAAGCACTTTTTATACCTTTTCAACTTTTCAGAGCTAGTTTTCATTTTAAATTAACAGATTCTAAAAATTAATAAGTTTTTCTAGCTAAAATTTGACTTTTATTAATAACAAATATATAATTTTTATAAAAACAGGAGTTAAAATTGATGATAAAAGAATATGATAACATAAAAATTGAGGCACTTGATATTTTATTAAATGAAAAAACAACTTTACAAAAATTTTATAATTTAATCCCAATAAAAACTACAATAATAAATTCATTACATTCTATAAATATTTATGATAAATATGAGTTTTTGAATGCTGATAAAGATGAAATTTTCAAACTTCTAAATGTTGATATACAAACTTTTTATAATCTATACATGTTTTTTCATACATATAATTTTATTGATAGAAAATTATCTGATCTAAAACATATTGATTCACCATTCATTCAAAACTTAAAAAATGATAATATTAAAAATTCTAGTGAGTATTTTAAAACAATCAAAGAATTAGGCCTCCTATCTTTTCAGAAGAAATACAACATTTCTCTTGAAATTATTAAAAAAATTTGGTGTTTATGTGATTTAATGCGTTTACCTGGAGTAAAAATTACTCGTTCTGAATTATATTTTGATTGTGGATATACCTCTGTAAAAGCATTTTCTTATGAATCTCCTGAAAATATGCTCATAACGATTAAAAATTATATTAATAAAAATATCAGTAATAAAGCTAAAATTACCCCCTTACCAAAGGAAATATCTACTCAAATTGCAATTGCAAAAAGTATCCCTCATTTAATTTTAGATTAAACGAATATATTCTAATTTCACTAGCTTTGAAAAGAAAATATAGTGGTACTCCTACTAAATAAAAAGGAGTTTCCACTTTACAAACTCCTTTCTCTTTTAATTATGTTACATTCCTAAAGTTTTTATTTTTAGTTCATCATTTGAAGCATAATAATCTACTTCAAATACATGACACTTTAATTTATAACTATTTTTTCAAACTCTTTTCTCTATCTGTTCATCAGCAAGCCCCATCTCTAGTCTAAATCTTCAACAAGTATTAATTTATCTTTCACATATGTTTCCCCATTTTGATTTTATTATGAACTAACCTTCAGTTTTAGGTGATAAAAAAGAGAAACATTTTATTGATTCTCTCAAAATTTTTGATCTATTATTCTTAGGATAGAACTATTTACTATTTCTTTTAAAATTTCCTTCTATTTTTTCTAAAAGCTCATAAATTTTAATTTTAAATTCCTTATTTTCTTTATCTTCTTTTGTATCTTCATCTATTTTTTCAGCTAAAGAATTTAGATTTGCTTTGAAAATTAAAGATAATAAATAAATAAATTTAGCAAATGTTATTAATGTAGTGATACTTAAACAGAGTAGCACATCATAATAATAATTAAACCAACTATTTTCAATAAAAGTTATAATTAATATAGATAATAATGCTTCTATTATTCCAAACATGATTATATTTATTAATCTCGAATCTAATTTTTTTTCTAAAATTTTTTTAGTTATCCCAATCATAGATGTTCCAAGTATTGTTATAACAGCTATATACACAGCAATAACTATTGAAAAAAACTCTGTTATACTAGAAAGCCTATCATTAGTAAAATATTGAGTTAAAATTAGTCCATCTTTAAATGCTATATTTAAAATAAACACTAAAATAAAGACTATAACTTCTAATTTTAAATCTATAATTATTAATTTAGTTCTCTCATATATCTTTTTTATTATATTCAAAAATATCCCTCCTATTCTCTTTGAATAGATCTTTTTTCCTCAATAAGTATATAATCCAATTGATTTATTTGAAAAGAATTATCAAAGTATTGTTTACAAGCCACTCTATATTCTTTTCTGCTTTCATTTATTGCAAGCTGAAAATTATTTTGTAAATATTCTGAAGAAAGATTGCTACTTACAATTGGAAATTGATATGTTAACAGACTTGTCGCATTTTTCAATTTTGTTTTATCTATTCTTTCTTCCATACCATTTTTATATGTCACTGAAATTTCCTTTACAAATTCTCCATTCAAATTTATTTGCTGTAAAAGGGCTAAAATACTTTCTAAATCTAATGTTCCATCTTTCCCTGAATGACCAACACCTAAATTTAATGTTAACGTTTTACTTGCTCCAATATCCCTTGCTGCTATAGCTAATTGTTTTATTTTTTGTATTAAGCTTTCATCAGCATTACTTTCAAGTTCTTCTATATAGAAATTATTAAGTGATCTTCCTAAATCTAAATTTAAATTTACTGAACGTACATAACTAGCATTTCTTACTTCTTGTAAACCTTTATTTATAGTAATGGGATTTATTTTTATTTCAATAGGTATACCTCTTGGAAGAAATGAATTGAAATATTCTTCAACTAAAAAAGCTTTAGGACCACTTATATTAGTTGTAAAAATCATAACTCTTTCTGTTGCATCATATGTTAAAGTATTGATATCATATATTTCTCTTGGAATTTCCTCTAATCTTCTTTCTTCATTCAACCAATGAGGTTTATTTTTAGATTTTATTTTTCCAATTGGAATAACAACTTTATTGCCAGTATTATCATATCTGAAATCAAAACATCTTACTATTTCATCTCTAACTTCTTTAATTATAAATTCTTCATTTATATTTAATAATTTCTCTAATTTTCTAAAAAATTCAATAATAGAATAATTAGTAGGTCTATTTTGTGATTCAAAAGCTATTGTATAAAAATTTACTGAATTGGCCATTTCCCCTCCTTAATTTATTATTATAGTATTTTTATTATATCAATAAAGAAAAAATAAAACAAATTTAAAAAAATCAGCTTTTAAAACTGACTTTTTTACTACAATTTTTAAGAGAAAATTTTATAAAACTTAAATTCATCTCAATAATTACTCTTTATATTTTATATAATATCACATGTTAGAGATTATATTATTTATTCTAGTTAACTAGTTATTTCAATTTCTATATACACAGCTTTTAGAGATACAAAATCTGATCAGTATTATAACTTTCTATATTGACTTTCTTATTTTAACTTTTTCTCTGCCAGACTCCTTTTTAAATTCACTATATAGCTTTTCAAAATTTTTATTTAAAAATAATTCTATTTCTTTTTTAATATTTTTTTATTTATTTTAATTCTTTAATTTTGCCTACACTTACAGTAGTTCCTGTAGCAGAAACAAGCACCATACTTTTTCTATTCCCAGATATTTCTGAATAATTTACCCTCAAGGCTAACACTACATTTGCTCCAAGCAATTCTGCTTCTGCTTCCACTTTTTTCATTAAAACAGTTTTAGCATTTTTTAAGGTCTCTTGATTAAATAGGTGATTCCCCACCTACTTTATGAGCTGTGAAAAAACCTTCAATTAAATTATTAATTCCAAAAACTACTGCCTCAGAAATAAAGCCTTTATACTCTTTGATCTCATATTCCTTCATTCCTACAAGATTTTCAGCTGTCATTAATATCATTTTCAATCTCCCTTTTTTATTTTATTATAACATAAAATAAAAATTGTAAAAATTTTACTTCTCAAAATATTGTATGATATCTCCATTTTTATCATAGTAAACTTCTTTTACTACATCTTTATCACTATCTGTAGTTTCTCTACGTAGTTCTCCGCTTGGATAGTATAATTTTTCTATTCCTTCTTTTACCCCATTTTTATATGGTATTTCCATCTCTAAATTGCCATTTGGATAATATAATTTTTTTATTCCATCTTTTATTCCATTTTTATATGGTATTTCTCTTCTAAGTTTTCCTCCTTTATAATAAATTACTTCTTTTCTATCTTTTTCTTCTATTATGTGAAGTTTATCTTCTTCATATTTTCCTATAAAAGTTCCAGTATATGCTTTTTCTTCTCCTATAACATAAACTATTCCTTCTCTCTTTTCTCGTTTTGATATATCCTCTATTCTTTCTTCACTGTGACTTATTAATATAAATAAAAACATAACTAATACTAATATAACTTTTTTCATAAATCAATCCTCCAAATACATAGAATAACTATTTTTCTTTTAATTCAAGAATTTCTTTTCTAAATTTGTATCACTATTATTTATGATATGTTGTTTCTATTTTTTTGCCATCTTCCCAAATGATCTCATGGGATAATTTTCCATCTTCAGTATAATACTTAGAAATACCCTCTAATTTATCATTTAAGAATATTTGCTCTTTTTTTAATTTCCCATTTTCATAGTAAACTTTATAAGGTCCTTCTTTTACTCCATTATTATAAGTACTTATTACAGCTAATTGACCAGTTTTATAATAATCTTTTAATTCTCCATGAAAAAGTCCATCTTTATATCTTATTTCCTCTTTTATATTTCCATTTTCATATTTTTTAATAAATATCCCAGTATATATCCATGTATAATCATCTTTACCTATTATATAAACTTTTTCTTCTTCTTTTTCTATTTTTGAATTATTTTCTGTTATTTTCTTTGCATAAGTTGTTAATACTAATAAAAACATAACTAATATTAATATAATCTTTTTCATAAATCAATCCTCCACTGATATTATTGCTTTTATTATAACATAAAATAGCTACTATGAAAGTTATTACTTTTCAAATTATTTACTTGTCAATATACTAGTTATTTTTAATTAAGATTCTTTTTTATACTCTATGAATTATGGTAATTTATTTTTAAAATTACTTGTTATATTCCCTTGATGAATCTTAGTTTTTATTTCAATTTCATTTTTTTTAAGCTTTTATTTTTCTTTACATCTATTTTTAGATAATCCAAAAAAGTCTACAAGATGTTATTTCCAGCGTAACAACCCTTTTCATTATCCAAACTATCACTTTCAATTGAAAGGAAGTTTTTTTGTATTATAAGTTCTTTTGATAACTATATTTCTTTAAAATCTCTTTCTGTATATTCTTTCTTTTAAAGATTATTGCCTATTAATTTTCTTATTTTTATTTTGTAACTATCTACCATAACTAAGTTAATAGACTTTGCTATGGTAACCAGATGTAAAATAAAAACTTATATTTTATTTTTTGTCTTGATAGAGACTTTTCGTTTTTAAATAGCCTAAAATATTAATATTTCTTGACATACGTTTTATTTATGATATAATAAGTTGTATACAAAATACATTCTTGGGGAAGAAATGTGTGGAGAGAGATTTTTTTTATAAAATTCTCTCTCATTTTTTTATTTAAGCTTTTCTATTTACTTATAATCCTTATTTAGGAGTTTTTCATTTTACTTATAGGGTAAATAGATGTGAATATGAAGGTCTATGTCGTATATTTTCCCATATCTGCTATAATCCCTTTAATATTTTTAACCCTTAATACCTTTCATCAATGAGAAAATTCTTTATAATAGACTGCATAAAGACTCTAACAGTACCTAAAGAATAGGAATCTCTTTTAGTACAAAATTCATCTTCAAAAATTTCTCCCATCTCTGTAGATGTATACTATATTAAGTCTCTATACTCTTTACAAAAAATCCAAGTCAATTTTATTTGATCTAGTGATAATCTGATCTATCTCACTTGTTTGAAATTTTAAAATAATATTATACATTTCTTTTGAAAAATTATTAAAGGGAACATGTAAACTTATTTTTCCATTTTTTTCCATTTTCTTCAATTAATTCTAAATTTATAATTTTCTCTTTCATGTATATTAAATTAAAAATATAATATTCCTTATATCCAACTTTTTTAATAATATTTACACTAATTATCTGATAAAATTTTATAAGCTTTTATATACCTATGGTTTTTTAACAAACCCTGAAAAACACTAAGTTTTCTAATTTCTATTTAAATTTTAAAAGAACCATGGTATAATCAAAAATTATGGAATATAGTTTATTTTTATAAGTGAGGGAAAAAATGAATTTGAATATGATCAAAAAGTATGCTCTTTGGATTTTTTCAATTTTAGTAAATGCTTTTGGGAATTTTTTATTAATCAAGGGAGATATTGGAAGTGGCCCTTGGGTTGCTGCAAGTATAGGAATGTCAAAAATTTTTCTTCTTCAAATAGGTATATGCACCATTATTCTCAATTTTTTAGTTTTTATACCAATTATCTTCATCAGTAAAAAATTTGAAGTTTTCAAACTTGCTGGTTCTTTTTTTGTAGCATATATCTTTGGAAAATTTCTTGATTTCTTTTTGAATATATTTTCATGGGTACATCCTGAACATATTATCTCCAAAATACTTTTCTTTATAATTGGAAATCTTATACTCAGCTGCGGAATCTCTATCTATCTTAGATTAAATATAGCTATGAATCCTTTTGATCAGTTTTTAAAAACTGTTAATGATTATTTGATCCCAGATATGAAAAAAGCAAATTATGTGTATCTAGGTGTTCCTTTTATTATAGCTCTCCTTTTTGGAATATATAATAGATCTCTTCAAGGTATTGGAATAGGTACATTAATTATGCTTTTTTTTAATGGAAGTTTTATAAAATTATTCAATAAAAAAGTATCTATACCTGATAATATTTTGACTCCAAGAAAATATATCTAAATTTATCATTCAAACTTGCTTTTTTTAATGTTATAATATGTTGATACTACTTTTTAGGAGGTCTTTATGAAAAATATTTTAGTTACAGGAGGAGCTGGATATATTGGAAGTCATGCTGCTGCTGAACTTCTTGATTCAGGTTATTCTGTAGTTGTTATAGATAGTTTAGAAAATGGTTTTATACAACTTGTAGATAAAAGAGCAAAATTCTATCACGGAAATGTTCAGGATAGTAATATGATGGATAAAATATTTACTGAAAACAAAATAGATGCTGTAATGCACTTTGCTGGATATATAAAAGTTCCTGAAAGTGTTGTAGAACCTAATAAATATTATATAAATAACACATATACTGTTATGTGCTTATTGGAATCAATGAGAAAAAATAATATTAAAAATATAGTTTTTTCTTCCACTGCTGCTGTTTATGGAGATGTAAAAGAAACTGAACCAGTAGATGAAAAACATTCAAAAAATCCTATAAATCCTTATGGAATGAGTAAACTTATGTCTGAAAAAATTATTATGGATTGTGCAAAGACTTATGGATTTAATTATTCTATATTCAGATATTTTAATGTTGGTGGAGCTCATGAGAAGCATGATATTGGTCAAATGGGTGAAGGTATCACTGCACTTATTCCTCTTATACTAAAAGCTGCAAAAGGAACTATCCCAAAACTTTCTATTTATGGGAATGATTTTGACACTAAAGATGGAACTGGAGTGAGAGACTACATCCATGTTGTAGATTTAGTAAGAGCCCATATTCTTTCTCTTAAAACATTAGAAAAAAATATAAGTGGTATCTATAATCTTGGAAATGGAAATGGTTTTACAGTTCTTGAAATGCTTAATGCTGCAAAAGAAGTAACTAAAATAGATATTCCAGCAGAAATTACATCAAGAAGACCTGGGGATCCTCCTTGTGTTATAGCTTCAAGTAAAAAAGCTATAACTGAACTTGGATGGAAACCTTATTA
Organism: Fusobacterium sp.; assembly: GCF_032477075.1. Classification (NCBI taxonomy): domain Bacteria; kingdom Fusobacteriati; phylum Fusobacteriota; class Fusobacteriia; order Fusobacteriales; family Fusobacteriaceae; genus Fusobacterium; species Fusobacterium sp. The sequence goes on from NZ_JAWDXO010000022.1 coordinate 7,600, forward strand.
CACTGATGTAAAGGATATAATAAGAACTGCATGGGAATGGAATTTAAAGGTGAAATAATTATGAAGCCAAAATTGACTATGAAACTTTATTATCAATATGTTGGAAACACCTCATGGTTAAAAAATGAAATACTTAATAAAAAATATGATGCTCTAAAATATCTTTTGGCTGTGGAAGAAAAAAATAAAAGTAACTTCTTTATAAATATATATGTGGATTCTGAAGATGAAAATATCAGATATGTTTCTTTTTTCATCATTGATAAAATTCTTGGTATTTTTCCAATGAAAAAATCCCTTGGAGAATTTATTATATTTAATAAAGAAAATTTTATAAAACTTTTTAATTTTTTAAAAGAAACCACAATTGAAAACTTAGAAGATTAAGTAGCTATGATATTCCTACTATTCCAGCAGTTTTATTCAGTAATAACAATTATCTTTTTTGTAAAAAATTTACTAGAAAGGTTAAATCTGAAATTTTTATATGAAAACAGAAAACCTCTAAACCAAATATTAGTTTAGAGGTTTGATTCTTTAAAGATTTAAACTTACATATCTTTCTTCTGTTAATTTTAACTTATCTGCATAAACATATATGATGCTTCTGCCTTTTATAGTATCAATTATCTCATCATTCACATCTTCTGGAACTGCAAAACATCCAAAGCTCCTTCCTAATCTTCCAGATGTCTTTATCATTTCAGGATTAGCATAATCTGCTCCATGTACTACTATATTTCTTTTCATTGCATTATCATTTATTCCTTTTTCCAATCCAGCAAGTCTTAAAGAATATCCATTACTTCCTTTATATGGTGCTTCTGTCATAAAAAATCCCAAAGAACTTTTATTAGACTCAGCTACATTAGAAAAACTTTCTGCATATAAATCACCAGTATTTTTTCCATGAGACACATAAGATTTAAAAAGAACCTCCTTCTTTTCCAAATCTAAAACATACATTCTTTCTTCTGTTGAAGGTAATGAAAAATCAACTATTGTAAGAATATTTTTTTCTTTCTTACCAATTTTATTAAATCCTTCTACCCCTTGCACAAAAACATCATATTTAATGAGTCCATTTAACTTCATTTCATTATACAGCTCTTTTGCTTGAAAAACAGTTCCATTAGCACAAACTGTTATTGATAAAAATAATCCTATAAATACTGCTGATAGCTTTTTTCTTAAATCCATCCCCTTTACTCCTTATCAACTAAATCTTTTTACTAAAAGTTCTGCCACCTTATAGATTATAAATAAAGCAATAGCACAGTATGAAATTAGCAGTAAAGTAGCTCCAAATCTATTATCATACTCATATTCCTCTTCAATTTCCTTATTTATATCATCTTCAATTTTACTATTCATTAATTCTAATTCTTCCAATTCGATTTTCTCTTTTACACTTAACATTTTTATTCCTCCATTTTTGTATTTATTATTTAAAAATGAAAGAACATATCAGATCCGTAATACCCGTTCTTGATAGCGTGAAAGTATGGTGTATAATGGCTTTTTATACTGTTTATTTTCAATTTTCTCATGAATAATTATTTTTTCTTCTTGAAAGCTGTTTTCTATTAAAATTTCTGGTAAGAAATCTTTCCACACAGCTACATCTGTATTATTGTTATTTGTTAAATTTGCAGAGACATAATTTTGAATTGGTTGTTTCTCATGTAAAAGAATTAGATTTTCCTGTGTACTCCTTACTATCAAAGGAGGTCTAGTAGCTTTTATATTTAAAGTTGAAGTAAAAAATAAAAAAATAAATGCTATAAAATAATACACTATCCCTGTTTTTATCTTCATTTTAAATACCACCTCCCTTTGTGTAAACATTACTTGTCAATTTATATTTTACTATTTTCTTTAAATAATTTCCACTTTTTTTTGACAAATTTTGAAATATTCTAAAAAGCCAAAACAAACACTTATTTTCTGAATATATCAAGCGAATTATTGGTAAATCCTATTAAATCTTCGCGTTCACAAGTAGCAAGATGATATTTTAAATATAGCTCAAATGTTTTACCATCCATAGCATCCACCTTTTCACACATAAATAAAGTACAACCATTTGATGCAACATAGTGTAATCTTGATACAGAAAATCTAGACATCAACTCATCAATATTTTCTTTGCGAACAAGTTCAAATAAATCTTTTGGCTGTGATTTAGTTGCAAATGTTTGAGCATCAATCAAACTTTCTTCAATATATTTAGTAATATTAATATTATTACGATTAAATCCTTCATCAAGAATACAAATATCAGATATAACATATGCAACAAAAATAACTCCTCCTGGCTTTGTTACTCGAATTGCTTCTTTTAAAGCTTGATGTTTATCTTCTATAGTATAAAGATGATACATAGGTTCCAGCAATAGAGTAATATCATATTGATTGTCTGAAAATTCAGATAAATTCATAGCATTTCCTTGAATAATTGTTATCTTTTCATTAGATTGAGTATTCTGACGAAAAATCTCTATATTATGTTCTACTAACTCCACTGCATCTACTGACGTGCTAATGTATGAGAGTACCTGCCAGTTCCTGCACCAATTTCAAGTACACAATCACCAGGTTTTATATATTTTTCAATATAATGCATGGTAGATCGTTATGTAGCTATTGTTATATAACAGCTAAATTATTTCAAGAAAAAATTAATTTCATAATTATTCTTTTATTCTGATTTTTTATAATAAACTTTATTTTTATGCACATACAAAAAACACTGTCAAATAAGTGACAGTGTTTTATTGTTTATTTTATTCCTTTTGAGTTTAGATATTTTATCATAGGCTCATTTTTATTATCTTTGGCTATTGATAAAGCACTATCTCCATAAGACATATAATTAGGATTGACTCCTATTTCTAAAAGTTTTTCTATAACTGATATATAGTTATTAGATACTGCTCTTAAATAAATTTCACCTAAAATATTTTCCCCTTTTTTATTTTCCATATTTAAATCATACTTTGCACTATTTAATAATTTTAGTAAAGTTTCCATATTTTGTGCATAATACATTGGAAAATTTCCTGCTGAATCCTGTTTCGTAAAATCTCCTCCACTGTTTTTCATAGCATCTATAAGAGAAATATCCATTCCTGCTGCTGCCCTAAATACTGGAGTCCATCCATTTTCTTCTGTAGCATTTACATCTGCCCCTTGCTCAGTTAGATATTTACTGTAACTTAAAGGCTTAGTCTCAATGAAGTAACTCAACAAAGTTTTTTCGCTACTATCCTTTTTATTTATATCTGCTCCTGCTTTTACCATCTGCTCTAAAGCATTTAAACTTCTTACATAAAATATAGGTGTCTTTCCACCTTCAAAAGTTTCCTCTAAATACATTCCTCTTTCAAGAAGCATATTTAAAACCTCTTGACTGTCATTTTCCAATGCTATTATTAAAAGATTTTTTCCATCTTTATTTATATATCCAGTGGGGAAATCTGATGCAAAAAAGTTATTCAAAAGCATTGTGTTATCAGTTTCTACTGCATTTAATACCTCTTCTGGTAATGGAATATGCTCTCCTCTGCCTCCAAAACTGCTGCAACTAATGATTGTAATAGATATTGTGAAAAGTATCAGTAGTTTTTTCATCTTTTACCTCTCAAAATTAGTCTTCATTTCTCTTTTCAAATTTTCTTCTTTCTCCCTCTTTAAGAACTTTCTTTCTTAGTCTAATGTTTGAAGGAGTTACCTCAACTAATTCATCTTCTGCTATATAATCAAGAGCCTGCTCTAGACTGAATCTTCTAGGAGTAGCTAATTTAACTGCATCATCACTTCCAGCTGCTCTCATATTAGTAAGTTTTTTAGTTTTACATACATTTACTACAAGATCATTTTCTCTATTATGTTCTCCAACTATCATTCCTTCATATACTGGAACACCTGGATCAAGGAAAAGTATTCCTCTGTCTTGAATATTATTTAGAGCATAAGGTACTGTTACTCCTGGTTCAGTTGCTATAAGAACACCTTTAGTTCTTGTAGGAATTTCTCCTTTATGAGGTTCATAACTAAAGAATGAATGATTTATTATCCCTGTTCCTTTAGTATCTGTAAGAAATTCATTTCTAAATCCTATAAGTCCTCTTGCAGGCACTTTAAACTCTAAACGAGTATATCCATCTGTACCAGGAACCATAGAAACCATTTCTCCTTTTCTGCTTCCTAATTTTTCTATAACTACACCTGTGTAACATTCATCAACATCAATAAGAGCCATTTCAATTGGTTCCATTTTCTGTCCATTTTCTTCTTTCATAAGAACTCTTGGTTTTGAAACTTGTATTTCAAATCCTTCTCTTCTCATATTTTCAAGAAGTATAGAAAGTTGAAGTTCTCCTCTTCCTTTTACAACAAATGCATCTGGAGCATCTGTTGCTTCTACTCTCATACTCACATTTGTCTGAAGTTCTTTTTGTAATCTTTCCCATATATGTCTAGAAGTTACAAATTTTCCTTCTTTTCCAGCAAATGGTGAATCATTTACCATAAATGTCATTGCAAGAGTAGGCTCATCTATATCTATAAGTGGTAAAGCAACTGGATCATTTACATCTGCAAATGTTTCTCCTATATCTATGTTATCTATACCTGCTATACAAACTATATCTCCTGCTTGAGCTTCTTGGACTTCAACTCTTTTCAATCCTTCATATCCATAAAGAACTGAAATTTTTCCCTTCATCATTTTTCCATCTCTTTTTATAAGCATAATTTCCTGATTTCTTTTTACAACTCCATTGTGTATTCTTCCTACAGCTAATTTTCCAACATAATTATCATAAGCTATATTTGTAATAAGGAACTGCATTGGTTTTTCAGGATCTCCTTCTGGATCATCTACATGATCAAGAATAGTTTCAAATAATGGAGTCATATCATCACTCACATCAGTAAGTTCTTTTTTAGCAAAACCACTTTTTCCAGAAGCATATACCACTGGAAAATCTAATTGAAGATCATTTGCATTTAATTCTATGAAAAGATCATAAACCATGTACAATACTTCTTCTGGTCTTGCATTTGGTTTGTCTACTTTATTAACTACAACTATAGGTCTGTGCCCTTGTTCTAAAGCTTTTTTCAAAACATATTTAGTTTGAGGCATAGGTCCTTCAAAAGCATCAACTAATAGTACAACAGATTCTACCATTTTCATAATTCTTTGTACTTCTCCGCCAAAGTCAGCATGTCCAGGAGTATCAACTATATTGATTTTATAGTCTTTATACTGTACAGATGCATTTTTAGAAAAGATAGTTATTCCTCTTTCTCTTTCAATGTCATTTGAGTCCATTACTCTCTCTTCTACTTTTTCAAGTTCATGGCTCCCAAATACTCCAGCTTGTCTTAAAAGACAGTCTACTAATGTTGTTTTTCCGTGGTCAACATGGGCAATTATTGCTATGTTTTTAATTTTCATTTTTCAACCTTCCTTATGGGAATTAAAAATATTTATATCCCTTTAATAAATTATTACTTACATTACATAATCCTAAAAATTTTCCAGCATTATTATATATCCTATATCTGTCATCAGGAGCTGTAAATCTTACTGTGTTCCCATTAAGAAAAAGAATCATATTCTTTTCTCCTTCTAATGTTATTTTAGGATACTTAAAGAAATCTTCTACACTGTATAAAAAATCTGTTTTTTTCTCACTATACATAGTTTCTATCTCTTCTAGTGTATAAGAATCTTTAATATTTGAATTTCCTACTTTTTCTCTCACTAAAGATGTCATTGTAGCAAGAGTTCCTAAAGCTTTTCCCATATCATCTATCAATGAACGAATATATGTTCCTTTTGAAACATCACATCTTATTTTTCCTTTTAATCCATCAAATTCAATGATATCTATAAACTTTATTTCTATTAATCTAGCTTTTCTTTCAATTTCAATCCCTTGTCTTGCAAGTTCATAAAGTTTTTTTCCATCTACCTTCAAAGCTGAATACATAGGAGGTATCTGTTCTATTTCCCCAATGAAATTTTTCAACACATTTTCAAGCTTACTAATAGTAATATCATTTACTTCTCTTTTCTCTATTATTTCTCCTTCTGTATCATAAGTATCTGTTTTATATCCAAGTTCAAATCCTGCAGTATAAGTTTTTTCATATCCCTCTATATCCTGAACCAATTTTGTTGCTTTACCTATACATATAACTAAAACACCTTCTGCAAGAGGATCTAGAGTTCCTGTATGTCCTATTTTTCTTTCATGCAGAATCCTTCTCAATTTTCTTATAACATCAAAAGAAGTTATTCCGCTAGGTTTATTCACATTAATTATACCTTCCAAAATATCAACTCCTACACAGAACTATCCCTTATTATAACATATCTTATTCAATCTTCAAACACTTTTATTACTTTTTCTATATTATGGCTTTTTTATTTCTTCTGTTTTCTTTGCTCCATCTGTTTTTTTAGTTGTTTCTGTTGTTTTTACAGCTTCTGTTTTCTTATCAGAAGATGAGTTTTTTTCTATTCTATATTTATTTGTAGGGCTCCACAAAATATACTCATTTATTCCCAGATCTTTCAAAGCTTTTACCTGTAATTCTATCTGTTCAGGTCCATAAGTTATATGTCCTTTTACCCATCTAGCTGTAAAAGCCTGTATCCATGGTCTTATCATAGCAGGAGTATCAATATTGGCATTTCTATTCATAGAGTCCTGTGTTGAACGATATACTGTTTTATATGGTTCAGCATCTGGAACTGAAAGCCCATAGACTCCTTTTCCATAGTGACTTGGATATATCATTGGACATATATAATCCACTACATTACTTACTGACTCCCAATGTTGACCCAAAGCCATATCATCTGGAAGGCTTCCTACTTGTCCATATACATCAGCAGCAATATATACCCCTAAAGGTTCTAATTCTTGTCTTGCATATTGAAGATATTTTTGTATAGTTTCAGGTTTTGACTCTTTTTTAGAATTTCTATAATCAAGTTCCTTATCTAATTTTCCTCCATTAGAAGCTGGAAATCTCACATAGTCAAATTGTATTTCGTCAAATCCTGCAAGAGCTGCTTCTTTAGCTACTGCTATATTATATTCCCAAAGATATCTGTCATGAGGAGATACCCATATAACTCCATCACTGTTAGTAAAAGGTTTCCCTGTAGCTTTAGTTATAATAGCCCTATCTGGATTAGCTTTTGCATAAGTAGGATCTTTAAAAGATACTATTCTTGCTATAGTATATATATTATTATCTTTTAATTTTTTCATAAATTTATTTATATCTTTTATTGGAGACCTTCTATTAGCATTTGGATTGTATTTTTCTCCTGCTTCCATTTTAAATAAAAGTGTTCCATCATCTTCTTTCACATCTATTACAAATGCATTGATTTTTGTTCTTTTAGATAGAGCTATAAAATCATCCACTCTTTTTGTCAAAGCTGCTGAATTACTTGTTACGTATATTCCTCTTACTTCTCTTCTTTTATTTTCAGTATAATTCTTTTTCTCAATTGGAGAAAAATTAAGATTTTTCCATTCTTTAGGAAGAGTTGCCTTTAAGCTGTCTGTTAACTGATTATTTTTTATCCATCCAGTTCTCTTTTCTCTATTTTTATAATATGATATTTTTTCCCAATTTTCTACAATAGTAATTTTTTGAACTTCTCTCTTTCCATCTGGTTTTTTTACAGTTTTTTCTTTTATTTTTTCTACTTTTTTTTCTTCAAGTATTTCTACTCTTGTTCCAATTTTAATATTGTCTTCTGCTTTAGGAGTTATTTTTACATCTTTAAAAATTCTAATATTTCCTTTAGTATATTTATATTTTTCATTTATTATTTCAGAAGATTTCTCTGTATTTTCAACTTCTTTTGCTGTTGATGGATTTTCAGCTTCTTCTGTTATTTTTTCATCTTTTGGTTTTTCACCACTTTCTTCTGCCAATTTTTTTTCATCTGTTTCATTTCCTTTTGCTACTTCTTTCACTACTATTTTATTATCTGATATTACAATGTCTCCTAAAGACATACCTTTAGTTACATCCACTGTTGCAACCAGAAATACTATATAACAAAATATAGAAAATAATACCTTTCTGATAAACCATACTTGCTGCTTTGTTCTTTTATGTTTCACTTAAATCCCTCCAAAAAATTTCACGTATTTCCTTTTACTATTCTATACTATTTAAGAAAATTTATCTATAATGAAATTTAATTCATTATATTTTGTGAATTGAAATATTCCCTTTTTAGTGCTATTATTATATATACTTTAAATGAAAATGGAGAATTTTAATGGATAAAAAAATTTTAATAAAAGAACTTAATGCTCTTAAATCTGCTTATAATTTTAGACAACTAAAAGAATGTAATAATTCTCTTATAAATCTGTCATCTAATGATTATTTAGGACTTGCAAATGATGAAGAATTACTAAGTGAATTTTATTCTGAATATGCTCCAAAACTTTCTTCAAGCTCTTCTAGACTCATAGATGGTTCATACCATGAAGTTATGGAATTAGAAAAAGAACTTGAAATTATTTATGAAAACTCAGCTATATTATTTAATTCTGGATTTGATGCTAATTCTTCTATAATAGAAACTTTTTATAATAAGAAATCTCTGATTCTTACTGACAGACTGAATCATGCCAGTATTTATGATGGTATTCTTAACAGTGAAGCAGTTTTTATGAGATATAAACATCTGGATATGAATAATCTAGAAAGTCTTCTTATAAAATATAAAGATGTTTATGATGATATTCTTGTAGTCTCTGAAACTATCTACAGTATGGATGGAGATGTAGCCAACTTAAAAGAACTTGTCAACTTAAAGAAAAAATATAATTTTGACCTTATGATAGATGAGGCTCATTCTTATGGTGTTTATGGTTATGGAATAGCTAAAGAACTTAATGTTGTAAAAGATATTGACTTCCTAATCATTCCATTAGGAAAGGGTGGTGGCTCAATTGGAGCATATGTTATTTGTTCTCAATTGATTAAGGATTATATAATCAATAAAAGCAGAAAGTTTATCTATACTACTGCACTGCCTCCTGTAAATAACATGTGGAATTTTTTTATATTAAAAAAAATGCCATATTTTAAAAATAAAATGGAAAAACTTCAGGAAATTAAAAAATATACTCATAATCTTTTAAAAGAAAATTGTATAGAGACTTTATCATCAACTCACATCATAAGTATAATAATAGGCAATAATTCAAAAATTATAGAAATATCTGAAAATATGAAGAAAAAAGGATTTCTCCTTTATGGGGTAAAGGAACCTACAGTTCCTAAAGGAACAGCCAGATTTAGAATAGGTCTAAATCCTTATCTTTCAAAAGAAGATATTTTTAGATTTGTAAAGGAGTTAAAATATGAAATTAATACTGTTTTTTAATGGATGGGGAATGGACAAAAATATTGTTTCTCACTTAGAAATCCCTATTAATTATACTTTAAAAATAATAAATTTTCCTTATAATTTTAATAACACTATCTTATCTCAATATGATGATGTCATTTTTATTGGGTGGTCTTTTGGAAGTTATTATCTTACTAAATACTTAACAGTAAATAATATAAAGTCTAAAAAAATAATATCATTAAATGGTGTTCCTGAGACTATTGGAAAAAATGGAATTTCTGAAGGAGTTTTTAACCTTACTCTTGATAATCTTACTCCTGACACTCTACAAAAATTTTATGAAAATATGGAAATTGATAGCACTTTTACTGCAGGTGAAAAAAAATTTAAAGATATAAGAGATGAACTACAATATTTTAAAGATAATTATATCCCGCAAAAAAATATATTTACACATGCTTTTATTGGGAAAAAAGATAAAATAATTCCTGCTTTAAGACAAAAAAAGTATTTTGAATCTAACAAAGTTAATATTACTGAACTTGCTTGTGGACATTATCCTTTTTCTGTAATAAAAAGCTGGAGTACTTTGATTGGAGAATAACATGACTTTTGATAAAAATTTTACTACTTATGACAATAATGCAGTAGTTCAAAAAAAAGTTGCTGCTACTTTAGCAGAATACATAAAAACTGATTCTTCTTTATTTAAAGATCTGAATAAAGTTATTGAGCTTGGATGTGGTACAGGTATATTTACAAAAGAGTTTCTTTCTAAATTTACTCCAAATTACTTCATTCTTAATGATTTTTTTGATGTAAAAGAATATTTGAAAAATTTGAATTATAATGAATTTATTCAAGGAGATATTGAAATTACTCCTTTTCCAAAAGCTGATATTATAATTTCTAGTTCTGCTTTTCAATGGGTAAATTCCTTTGAAAAGCTAATAGATAACATTTCAGCTTCAACCAATAATTTAGCTTTTTCCATTTATACAAAAGGGAATCTGAAAGAAATATATGAACATTTTAATATTTCATTAAATTATTTAGAAAATGAAGATATTTACCAAATATTAAGAAAAAAATTTAAAAATATAGCTTTAAAAAAAGAGACAATAACTATTGAATTCAATACTCCTTTAGAGGCATTAAGGCATTTAAAAAATACTGGTGTTACAGGATTTCAAAAAACAAATATAAGTAAAATACGTTCTTTTAATTCCTGTTATTTGACTTATGAAGTAAGTTATTTTATCTGCAGTATCTAAATCTATTGGTAGTTATAAAAGCTTTATATTTCTTGAATGATATATTTATGGGGAGAGATACAAATGAATCTGAAATTAGTAAAAATGAATGAATTATATAAAACACACCTAAACAATATGATGGAAGAATGGTATGCAGCAGAGGAAAAAATCGTTCCATACGCAATTGTTAAAACAGACTATCATGATTTTGTAAATTATGTAATTAATTTAGAGTCAACATCTGATATTAATGGGTTTGTTCCAAACTCCACTTTTTTCTGTTTGGATATTGATCGTAATATACTTGTTGGAGCAGTAAATATCAGACACTATTTAAATCAAAATCTTTTACTCAATGGAGGACATATTGGAGATGGTGTTCGCCCTTCAGAAAGAAGAAAAGGAATAGCTACTCAAATGATCAAACTTGCACTTGAAGAATGTAAAAAACTTGGAATACATGAGGTGCTGATGGTTTGTGATAAGAAAAATATAGGTTCAGCAAAAAGTATTATCAATAATGGCGGAATTTTAGAAAATGAAATTGTTGTTAATGGAATTGTTGAACAGCGTTATTGGATAAAAAATTAAATAAGAAAACATTCTAATTATCACAAATATATAGTATACTATTTTTAAGAATATTTTTATCTTAGGAGGTATTTTATGAATTGCTTAGATCTTATTATGAAAAGAAAATCAGTAAGGGTATATGAAGATAAAGAAGTTTCTGAAGAAATAAAAGATAAAATAATATCAGCTGCTTTTCAAGCTCCAACAGCTGGTAATATGATGATGTATTCCATTATTGAGATAGATGATCAATCTATAAAAGATAAACTTGTGAAAACTTGTGATAATCAAACAATGATTGGAAAAGCTCCACTTCTCCTTTTATTCCTTGCTGATTTTCAAAGATGGATGGATTATATAGAAGCTTCTGGAGTAGAAAAATTCAACAAAGAAAATAATTTTGAAAAATATATTCCTAAAGAAGGAGATATGTTTCTTGCTATTAATGATGCCCTTATAGCTGCTCAAACAGCTGTTCTTGCTGCTGAAGCTCTTGGACTTGGGAGCTGTTATATTGGTGATATAATGGAAAACTTTGAAATTCACAAGAAACTTTTTAATCTTCCTAAATATGTTCTTCCTATTACCATGTTATGTATTGGATATCCTACTGAACAGCAGAAAAATAGAACGATGAGAAGAAGATATTTTACTAAAAATATGATAGTTCATAAAAATATCTATCAGAAACCTTCTATTGAAGAATTTGGTATTATGGATAAAGAAATTGCTGAAAAAGATTCGCTTGTTTTCCTTCCAGGATGCCATAATCAGGCTATTCATATGTATAAAAGAAAAATTACATCAGATTTCATGTCTGAAATGAATCGTTCAGTTAGAGCTATGATAGACTCTTGGTTAAAAAATTAAATTTTAATTATACAATAAAAAAGATTTAAAATCTTTCTAAAATATAGTATAATTTTAGAATATCAAAACTTTAACAAGGGGGATATTTATGAAAAAAATTATTATTGCTGCTGCTCTTATAATCAGTTGTGTCAGTTTTGCAGAAACAGCAAAAAAAGAAAAACCAGTTTTAGAGTGGAGTGTTCAGCCTCAACTGGGTATCATTAAAGGAGATTATTACAAAAATGAAAAAAGATTCCGTCAAGGACATCTTGGAACTTTAGAAGTTGTAAAAAAAGATGGAAAGATTGTTTTAGTTGAATTTAATGAAATGACTAGACCTAATTATTACAATCGTTACTTTCAAAATGTATCAAAGCGTATGTCTTCATATAACTTCAAAATGGGAGAAGCTAAAGGAGCTGCTTGGATACAAGGGGTTTTAAAAACTGAAAAACAAATGGTAGATGAACAAAGATTAACAGGGGATTTTGATACAGTAGCTGGGGCTTCTAACAGTATTCAGCAATCTATGGTTCCATTAGCTGCTGAACTTGCACCACAAACAGAAAAGCCTTCTAAAGCTAAATTTTACAGCATAGCTGAAGATCTTGGAAAAGGTATTACTGGAAGATTAAAGGTTGTTGTTGAAGATGGAAAAATTATCTCTTGCAGATATGATGAAATATTTGCAGATTCTCAAGAAGATATCAAGCTTCCTAGACAAAAACAATATTACAGACAATCAAAATATGAAAGTGTAGATTTTGATGAAGATTCTCGTATTGGATTTAATATTCAAATGGATGAACTTAATGATAAAGTTGTAGCTACTCAAAATATGCTTGATCTTACAGGACTTCCTGCTACTGAAGAAACTGGAGATTATAAAAAATCTGGATTTACTACTCGTAATACTGCATGGGACAACTACTTGAAACTTGCAGAAAAGCTTCAAACTGAAATGAAAAAAGATAAAGTAATTAAATAAAAATAAATTTTCAAAAATATTTTAAAAAAAAGATTGACTTCAAAAATATGTTGTGATATCATTAGCTTATTAAAAATAAAAAGGAGGGTCATCATGTTAAAGGTATTAAAATTGAGGAACAGGAAATATACTACAAGTGCATATTCTATCTTTTTTAATGAATCTGATAACATTATGGCTTATTCTAAAAAAGATGTTTTTTTGAAGCATAGGTAATGGTTTATTTCCTGAAAATATTTTGAAGATTAATAAAATTCAACTTATAACTAAAGGTATGGGCTATATTTCTATTCAATGAAACATCAGCCATATCACTGTGTATTTTATATTTATAAGATATTAACAGATCAGCATTAAAAAATTTGCTGGTCTGTTTTTTTTTATACAAAAATATATTAACTATTATAAATATATTAAAAATTAAAGGAGGAAAAATTTATGAAAAAATTATTTTGTGCAGTTATGTTATTATTTATGGGAGTTGTTGGAAGTGTAAGTTTTGCTAAGGAAGGTAAAGTTCTTTATGTAGGTACTAATGCTGAATTTCAGCCATTTGAGTATCTTGAAAATGGAAAAATTGTAGGGTTTGATGTAGAGCTTATGGAGGAAATTGCAAAGTTAACAGGAAAGAAGATTGAATGGAAAAACATTGCTTTTGATGGACTGCTGCCAGCTCTCCAAGCTAAAAAACTAGATGTTATTATAGCTGGAATGACAGCTACTGAAGAAAGAAAAAAATTCGTTAACTTCTCAGAAACTTATTATACATCTAATCAAATGATTTTAATCAATAAAGAAAATCCTGTTGTTGAATCTTTTGATAAGCTTGCTGGATACAATGTAGGAGTTATCCTTGGATATACTGGAGATATTGCTGTAAGTGCAATAGAAGGAGTTAAAGTTCAAAGATATAATGGAGCAGCTGAAGCTATAATGGCTCTTAAAGCAAAAAAAGTAGATGCAGTAGTTTTAGATTCTGAACCAGCTAAAAATTATGCTAAACAAAATACTGAACTTGGACTTATCAATACAGATGTAGCTAAAGAGGAATATGCAATAGCTGTTGGAAAAGATAACAAAGCTCTTGCTGAGGAAATAGATAAGGCTCTTAAAGTTCTTAATGAAAATGGTACTTATAACAAACTTATTCAAAAATATTTTGGAGATAAATAAAAAGATTCAAAAATAGATTATTTAAAACTTAAGGGAGGCATTAAAATGAAAGAAAAGGTTGTTTTAGCGTATTCAGGAGGATTAGATACTTCTGTTATCATTCCATGGTTAAAAGAAAATTATGATTTTGATGTAATAGCTGTAGCAGTAGATGTAGGACAAAAGGATGACTTTGCAGCTGTTGAAAAAAAAGCTTTACAGATAGGGGCTTCAAAATTCTATGCTGCTGATAAAAAAGAGGAATTAGTTAATGACTTCATAATTCCTATGCTTAAATCAGGTGCTAAATATGAAGGAACATATCTATTGGGAACATCTATAGCCAGACCTGTAATAGCTAAAGCTCTTGTGGAAATTGCTCAGCAGGAAGGTGCTTCTTATATAGTTCATGGAGCTACTGGAAAAGGTAATGATCAAGTGAGATTTGAGTTGGGGATTAAAGCTCTTGCTCCAAATATGAAAGTTATTGCTCCTTGGCGTATCTGGGATATCAAATCTCGTAAACAGGAAATTGAATATTTGAAATCTCATGGAATAGAACTTCCATTTAAAGAAAATACTTCTTACAGCAGAGATGAAAATCTATTTCATATAAGCCATGAAGGCCTTGAACTTGAAAGTCCTCACAATGCCCCTGACTATAATCATGTATTACAATGGGTTCTCCCTTTAGAGAAAACAAGTGACTCCCCTGAATATATATCAATAGATTTTGAGAAAGGTGTTCCTATTAAACTTAATGGAAAAACTCTATCTGCTCTTGAAATTATCAATACTCTAAATGAAATAGGAGCAAAACATGGAGTAGGGGTAATAGATCTTGTTGAAAATCGTCTTGTTGGAATGAAATCTCGTGGAGTATATGAAACTCCTGGTGGAACTATACTTTATTTTGCCCATGAAGAGCTTGAAAGATTATGTATGGACAGAGAATCACTTCAGGCAAAATTGAAACTCTCTAATGATATGGCTAAATTGATATATAATGGTCAATGGTTCACTAGATATAGAAAAGCTTTATCAGCTTTTGTAGAGGAAACTCAGGAATTCATAACAGGAACTGTAAATCTTAAGCTTTATAAAGGAAATATCCTGTTAAATGGTATGGATTCTAAATATTCTCTATACTCTGAAGAATTCTCTACATTTGATGAAGATACTGTATATAATCAAAAGGATGCTGAAGGATTTATCAATCTTTTTGGACTTCCTATCAAAATAGAGTCTCTTTTAAGAAATAAATAATCTATAAAAAAGAGGATAGGTAAAAAATCATTCTACTTATTCTCTTTTACTATTCTTTATATGCTATCCAGTTTATATTTTCTAACTCTTCAAATTCTTCAATAGGCATAGGCTTATAAAATATATATCCCTGTATCAAATCACATTCTATTTCTCTCAAAAAATCTACCTGTTCCTGTTTTTCTATTCCTTCAGCTACTGTTTTCATGTTAAGGTCTTTAGCTAAATTTATTATTCCTTTTATAATGATTTTTTCTCTTTTATTATTTTCACTTTCATTGAAAAATAAAGAATCTATTTTAAGGCTATCTACTTTCATATCTTTCAATGCGTTCAAAGAAGAATATCCATTTCCAAAATCATCTATTGAACATAAGAAACCATTCATATGGAGTTTATCTATTGTTTCTTTCACTCTTTTTATATCATTAAAGATAGCTGATTCAGTAAACTCAATTATTACTATATTATCTGGAATTGTATATTTCTTTTTTATTTTACTGTATACTTCTATAAAATCCAAACTATAAAACTGCATCTTAGATACATTAACTGAAACTGAAAGTACTCTTTTATGTTCCTTCATTTGTTTTTCCAGCCATTGACATGTTTTTTCAAAGACATATTGATCTAAAACACTTATTAGTAAATCTTTTTCAAGAATCGGAATAAAAAGTCCTGGTGATATTAATTTTCCAAAAGAATCTTTCCATCTTACCAAGGCTTCTACATTTCTTATTTTATTTTCTTTCAATTCTACTTTAGGTTGAAAATACACTATAAATTCTTCATTTTCTATTGCTTTCAAAACATTATCTCTTATATAATTTTCTTCTCTCATTTTGTTTCTTATGCTTTCATTATAAAAAGCATAATTAACCACTTGTCCTTTTATTGTTTTTTGAGCAAAGTTAGCTTTATCTATTAATTCAGCTATTTTCATTTCTTCATTTATATCTTCAAGACAGCATATACCATAATATATAGCCGCATTATAACGTTCATTACTTTTTTCAACAATTTTTTTAAGTTTTTCATCTATATATTTTTGACGTTCTATAAGTTCAGCTTTATCATTGTATCTTCTTAAAACAACAAATCTATCAGCAGAAACTCTTCCAAATGTTTCTTTTTTTCCCATATCTTCTTTTAATAGACCATTGTACTCTTTCAATATATAATCCCCAAATTTATATCCCAAAACATCATTACAATATTTAAAATTTTCAAAATCTAGATAAAAAATTGCAAATTTAATTTCTGGATTTTCTTTTATTAAAACTTCTGCATCTAACTTAAATTTTTTTAAATTTCCATCTCCTGTCAATTCATCTTTATACACAATATCCTTAAGTTTTTCATTCACTTTTTCTAAAAAAGCCTGATTTTTAGTATGCATTATAAAAATACTCAGCCATGTAATTAAAGAAGATACAGATAGAAGTATTATCAATAATGTGAGATAAGTTGTTTGCTTTCTTGTATATTTTTCTCCAGAAAAAACTGTATTATTTGCAAGTTCAAAAAAATCTTCACTTGCTTTTAAAAGTTTTGAAGTATCTCTTCCTTTTCTTACATCATAGATATCATTTTTTATTAATTCCCATTTTATATTTAAATTTTTCAAGTTTTCTGTATAAACACTGTCTTTCTCTATATAAGGAAGTCCATATTTTCCTTTTCCTGTTGAAAGATCATATAAAATATCATCAATATATTTTAACAGTTCATCATTTCCTTTATGATTACTCTCTAATTTAAATATTCTTTGAGATGCTCCTCTTACTATTCCAAGGTAATTAATCCAATGTCCATATTTTTGAATTTGCATAATAGAGTTTATTGATACCAGACATACTGCTCCTAATAAAATGAAAAAAATAGATCTCATAAATTTTTTATTTTTTACCATCTTTACCCCTTATTTTATTAATGACATTTTAAAATAACCCTCTTTAATTTTGAAATATATTCTTCTTACTATAATAATACTATTTAACCCCAATTTTTTCAATGCTTTTTTATTTTTAATACATAATTTTTGAAATAAAAAAAGAAGGCAGTTTTTATTCTTTTTATCTACCTTCGTTCTCTTAAACTTTTTGTATTTTATTTAATAAATCTCCCCACTATCTCTGTATGGGCTGTCCCTGGAAACATATCCACAGGCTGTACTTTTTCAAGAGTATACCCCTGTCTGCTTAGTATCTCAGCATCTCTGGCAAAAGTAGATGGATTACAGGAAATATATACTATCTCTTTTATATTGCTCTCTGCTACTTTCAGCAAACTGCTTTCTTCTATTCCCTTTCTAGGTGGGTCAAAGATAATTGCATCTATCTTTTCTCCTTTTTTTATGAGTTCAGGCAGTTTATCTTCTACAGCTCCATTTATAAATTCTATATTACTTATCCCATTTTCTTTAGCTGTTTTTATTCCATCATTAGTTGCTGACTGAACTAATTCTATTGCAAATACTTTTTTAGCTTTTTTAGAAAGTATCATTGCAAGAGTTCCAGTTCCAGAATAAGCATCTACTATATTTTTATTTTCAATATCTTTAAAATAATTTACTGCTGTATTATATAATTTCCTAGTTTGAGGGAGATTTATTTGGAAAAAAGAAAGTGGTGAGATGTTAAAACTTATTCCATCAATCTCTTCTGTTATAGTTTTTTCTCCCCATATAAATATATTTTTTTCACCTAAAGCAACATTAGTTCTTTTTGGATTTAAAGAAATATAAATAGACTTTATTTCATCTATTTTATTTTTAAGTTCCATAAGTATATCTTTGTATCTTTTTTCAATCTTTACTGTATTTATAATAAGTACTAACATAGCTTCATTTTTAGAGTTTGTTCTTACCATTACATTTCTTAGTATTCCTTTATGTTCATTCTCATCATATACGGAAACTTTTTCTCTGTTTAATATACTTTTCAGCTCTTTTATTATTTTATTTCCAAGCTTTGAATTAAGTATATTTTCCTCTACTTCAAAAATATCATGAGATTTTCTCTTAAAAAATCCACTTATGATTTCTCCTTTTGATATTCTGAATGGTTCTATTATTTTATTTCTATAATGATATGGATCTTCACTTCCAATTACATCTGCTACTGATATATTTTCTATTTTACCTATTTTTTTAAGAACATCTTCAACCATGAGTTTTTTATATTTCAATTGGGCATCATATTTTAGCATTCCAAAATCACAGCCTTGAAAATCCTCAAAAGATATTTTATTTGTATCTTTTATTCTTTCTTCTCCTGCTGTAATTATTTCTTCGATTAACCCTCTAGCATAAGTTTTTTTCACAGAAATTATTTTTACATTTAATATATCTCCAGGAACAGACATAGGAACAAATACTGCAAAATCATTATAGTATCCTAATCCTTCTCCTCCATTAACTATTTTATCTACTTTAAGTTCAATTATTTCAAACTTTTTTACCATTTTTCCTCCAAAACAACATTTTTATTCTTCAATTTGGAAAAATTTTATGCTGTTAGATATTTCCATCTTGTTCTTAGTTCTCATTTCTTTTCCTATCTTTTCCAAGTCCACTTTAGAATCATACTCTATAATTTTTTTGTCCAGATCTTTCTCTACTGTTTCCAAGATTTTTCTATCAGTATTTATAGCCATTTCTAGTTTTGATATTTTTATCAGAAACATTCCATGTATAAGCCATACTATGACTATAATAATAAGTACACTAAAAAAAGTCTTTCTCACTTTTATCCTATCCTTTCAACTACTCTCAATTTTGAAGAGTGAGCCCTATTATTAAATTCTACTTCATTTCCCTCTGGAATAATAGGTTTCTTAGTTATTAATTTGACTTTAGCTTTGCCTCCACAGACACATATAGGAAGTCCTGGTGGACATTTACAAGCAGTTGCTAAATCTTTAAATTTAGTTTTTACAAGTCTGTCTTCAAGGGAATGGAAAGTTATTATTCCTAATCTTCCTCCTATTTTTAAAGAATCTACAGCCTTATCTATAGCTTTTTCTAATACTTCAAGTTCTCTGTTTACCTCTATTCTGATAGCTTGAAATGTTTTTTTAGCAGGGTGCTTTGCTGCTCTTTCTGGATAAGCTCTTTTTATTATAGCTACAAGTTCTCCTGTAGTTTCTATTTTCTTTATCTCTCTTGCTTCACAGATAAATTTTGCTATTCTTCTTGAATTTCTCTCTTCTCCATATTCAAATAATATTTTCATAAGAGCTTCTTCACTGTATTCATTAACTACTTCATAGGCAGATAAAGAATTATTCTGATTCATTCTCATATCCAGTTTTGTATCATATCTATAAGAGAAGCCTCTTTCTGGATCATCTAGCTGTGTAGAGGAAACACCTATATCCATGAGTATTCCATCTATTTTATCATACCCTGCCATATATATAACTGTATCCAGATTTTCAAAGTTATTTTTAAAAACCTGCCATTTATTTCCATATTTTTCTAGTCTTTTTTTAGCAAAATCTATTGCCTGCTGATCTTGATCTATAGAGATTAGTCTTCCTTTTTCAGAAAGCTCTTTCAATATTCCTTCAGAGTGACCTCCTCCTCCCAAAGTACAATCAAGATAAATACCATTTTTATTTACAACAAGATTATCAATACTTTCTCTATATAATACAGGTATATGATATTCACTTATAATTTCTTCCACTCTATAATCAACTCCTGTTTTACTATTTTTAAAATTATAAAAATAGAGAAGCTCTGCCAGCTTCCCTATTTAATTAAAGCAGTATCATAAAAACTACTTTTCTCACTATTCCAAAAAAGATATATGCTATTATAGGTGCTATATCCAGTCTAAAATTTCCCATTGGCAGCAATACTCTAAATGGTTTTAAAATAGGTTCAGTCAGATTATAAACCAGTTCTGTAAATCCATTTGACGAATTAGGAGAAATCCACGAAAGTATTACTCTTATTAATATAAGGGTATTTATAACTGTTATTAATAAATCAAAAATTCTAATGAACATATACATAAATAAACGCTCCTTTTCTTAAGTTATTAAAAATTATTTTATTTTGAATTCATAAAATAATGTTTAGCTTTTGATGTATATTCCCATCCAGACCATAAAGTCAAAATTATTGGTATAAGCATAAGATAAAAATTATACCATTGATTTCCTACTACAATCATTATTAGAATAACTATCATCTGACTTGTTGTCTTATATTTTCCAAGTTTTCCTGCTGGAATAACCTCACCTTTAGCAGCAGCAAGCATTCTTATTCCACTTATAAGAAATTCTCTTGCTATTACTATTATTGACATCCAAGCTGGAATGTATCTCAGTTCAACAAAAAGCACCAGAGCGGAGATGACTAGTATCTTATCTGCCAATGGATCCATAAGTTTACCAAAGTCAGTTACTAAATTATACTTTCTAGCTAAATACCCATCAAAAAAATCTGTCAATGAAGCTACTACAAACAACGCAAAAGCTATCATTCTATATACAAAACCTTCAGCGTTTGATTCCTGAAGAAAATATATGAAAGGCACAGCCAATACTAATCTTATAAAAGTTAACTTATTAGGTAAGTTCATAATTTGATATCCTCCATAGAATTTATTATTTACTGCTCATTTTCAACTATTGGTCCTATAAAATCATAATCAAAATTTTGTTCTAACTTAACTTTGACTATTTCTCCAGGTTTTGCTGTTCCATCATTTGTAAGCACTTTGCCATCTATCTCAAGAGCTTGACCTTTTGTTCTTCCTTCCAATAAATATTCACTTTCAGAAGAAACTCCATCTATCATTACTTCTACAACCTTTCCTAACATATTCCTGTTTTTATTTTCAGCAATTTTGCTTTGAAGATTTGTTATTTCTACCCATCTTTTTTCTTTTATTTCCTCTGGAACTTGATTTTCCATATCATAAGCCTTTGTATCTTCTTCTCTTGAATATTTAAAAACTCCAACATAATCAAATTTATATTCTTCAATAAAAGCTTTAAGTTCTTCAAAATTTTCCTCAGTTTCACCTGGAAAACCAACTATAACTGCTGTTCTTATCACTGCATCTGGTATTTCTTTTCTTATTCTATTAAGTATTCCTTTAATATGGTCTCCAGATTTAGCTCTCCCCATCTGCTGAAGTATATTATCCGATATATGCTGAACAGGGATATCAAAATATTTACATATTTTTTCCTCTGTCTTCATAACATCTATAAGTTCATCAGTAAGAGAATCTGGAAACATATAATAAGTTCTAAGCCATTTTAAACCATCTATTTTTACTAATTCTTTCATCAATCTTGCCAAAGACTTCTCTTTATATAAATCTATTCCATACTCAGTAGTTTCCTGAGCTAAAAGATTAAGTTCTCTCACTCCTGAAGCTACAAGTTTATTTGCTTCTTTAAGTATATCTTCGATAGTTCTGCTTCTCAAGTTTCCTCTTAATTGCGGAATTATACAGTAAGTGCATTTTCTATCACAGCCTTCTGCTATTTTTAAATAAGCTGTATGAGAAGCTGTAGTTAAAACTCTGTCAGTCTCAGAATCTGCTAAAAAATCCATTTTTGAACTTTCTACAACTCTTTTATCTGCCAGTACTTCTTCTATCACTTTTTCTATCTTATCAATTTCACCAGTTCCAATTACTGCATCAACTTCTGGGAGCTCTTTTAGTATTTCCCCTGCATATCTTTGTGCCAGGCATCCAGTTACTATTATTTTTTTCAAATTTCCATTTATTTTTAAATCACTAACTTCTAGGATAGTTTCAATTGATTCCTTTTTTGCATCTCCAATAAATCCACAGGTATTAACTATTATAATATCTGCTTCCCCCAATTCACTAGTTACTTCAAATCCTCTTTTGTTTACTAATATCCCAATAAAATTCTCACTATCTACAAGATTTTTGCTGCATCCCAAGCTAATTAAAGCAAATTTCATTCTTCACCTCATCTATAAAATAACCTCATACTAAAGAAAACACAGAAAAACATCTGTGTTCTCTTTGTATAAAGAACTAAATTTTCTTTTTACTTAAACTAATTTTTCCATTTTCAGTTGAAATAACTTTTACATCAAATCTATCTCCAACTTTCAATACGTCTTCTACATTTGCTACTCTTTCATTTGAAATTTCAGAAACATGAAGAAGTCCTTCTTTTCCAGGAAGTATTTCCATAAATGCTCCAAATTTAGCAATATTAACTACCCTTCCATTATATATTTCTCCTACTTCTACATCTTTTACAAAAGAATTTACTAGAGTAATAGTTTCTTTTAATACTTCTTCATCCTTAGAGAAGATAGAAACGCTACCATCATCACTGATATCAATAGTTGCCCCTGTTTTTTCTATAATTCCCTTTATATTTTTTCCACCAGGTCCTATTAATGCAGCTATTTTATCTGTAGCTATCTTCATTTGATGAATTCTAGGTACATTAGGTCTAAGATCTGCTGGTTTAGAAATAGCATTATTCATTACAATTAATATTTCATTTCTAGCATCTAAAGCTTGTTTTAAAGCTATTCTCATTATTTCCTCTGTTATTCCTGTTATTTTAATATCCATTTGAAGAGCAGTTATACCTTTTTTAGTCCCTGCTACTTTGAAATCCATATCTCCCAGATGGTCTTCAAGTCCCATTATATCTGTTAATACAGTAAATTCTTCTCCTTCTTTAATAAGTCCCATAGCTATACCAGCTACATGTTCTTTAATAGGTACTCCTGCTGCCATAAGTGAAAGTGACCCTCCACAGATAGACGCCTGAGAAGATGACCCATTTGATTCAGTTATTTCAGATACTACTCTTATAGTATAAGGAAAATCTTCTTCAGATGGAATTACATAACTAAGAGCTCTTTCAGCAAGAGATCCATGTCCTAATTCTCTTCTTCCAGGTGAACCCATTCTTCCAGTTTCTCCTACTGAATATGGAGGAAAGTTATAATGAAGATAGAACTTTTTAAAATATTCTTTTTCTAAGTCATCAACTAATTGTTCATCTTCTTTAGTTCCCAGAGTTGTTACAACAATAGCTTGAGTTTCTCCTCTTGTAAACATTGCTGATCCATGGGGAATAGGAAGAACTTCTGTCTCAGCAAATAATGGTCTTATTTCAGTTGTTTTTCTTCCATCTACTCTATGTTTATTATAAAGAATAGCCTCTCTCACTAATTTTTTCATAAGATCGTGATAGTATCCTTTAAATTCTCCAATCACTTCCTCTGGAATCTCCTCTTCTTCAACACCTTCATAATTTGCAAGAATAAATGCTTCCATTAATTCTTCCTCTAATGAATCAACTGCTTCTTCTCTCGCTTTTTTACCTAAAGTAAGAACAGCAGATTTTAGTTTTTCCATTCCTTTTCCATCTATAAAATCTTTTACCAATGGTAAGACTTCTTTTTTAACAAAATCTATTTTTTCTTTCCCAATAGCTTTTGCAAATTCTTCCTGAAAAGCGCATATTTTTTTGATATTCTCATGAGCAAACATTATTGCAGCAAGCATAGTTTCTTCATCTAACTCTTTAGCTCCTGCTTCAACCATATTTACAGCATCTTTTGATCCTGCTACTGACAATTCCAGTTCACTTGTTTCTAGCTCTTCTGGAGTTGGATTTAAAATAAATTCTCCATTTTTATATCCCACTACAACACCTGCTACTGGTCCTAAAAATGGAAGATCTGAAAGCATAAGTGCCATTGAAGATCCTATTATTCCTAAA
The DNA here is from genome assembly GCF_032477075.1 of Fusobacterium sp. Taxonomy (NCBI): domain Bacteria; kingdom Fusobacteriati; phylum Fusobacteriota; class Fusobacteriia; order Fusobacteriales; family Fusobacteriaceae; genus Fusobacterium; species Fusobacterium sp. The sequence continues at coordinate 31,856 of NZ_JAWDXO010000022.1, forward strand.
TAATCAGGTGTATTTTTTTCATCATATGAAAATACAGTATTTACAATGTGTACATCATGATTAAATCCTTCTGGAAACATTGGTCTTATAGGTCTATCTACAAGTCTTGCTGTCAATGTTGCATTTGTTGAAGGTCTTCCTTCTCTTTTATTAAATCCTCCTGGAAATTTTCCAGCAGCATAAAATTTTTCAATATAATCAACTGTTAAAGGAAAAAAATCAGCCCCTTTTCTTGGTTCTTTACTACGGTTTACAGTACTTAGCAATACAGTTTCACCATATTGAACCATTACAGCTCCACAAGATTGTCTTGCTATTTTTCCAGTTGAAAAACTTAGCGTTCTCCCAGCTAGTTCTAATTCAACTTTTTTTTCATCAAACATAAATTCCTCCTATTATTTTCTTTTATCATCTTTGAAACTTAAAAAGTAAATAATAAGGAGTAAAAGCAGAAATGCTGTTCACCTTTTACCTCTTACTACTTACAATCTTTTAAGTTTTAGTTTTCTAGTAATTATAACATTTTTACCACTAAAAATCAAATTTAAGATATTTCTTATTTTATTTATTATGAAAAATTGATATAATATAGATTATATATTAAAACATTACACTAGGAGGATTTCATGAAGAGAAAGTTTCTTCTCATTTTTACTATACTTTTCATAACATTAATACCTTCTAAAAGTTTTTCAAATTTACAATCAATAAATAATAATATCACTTTTGAAGAAGATATTGAAATAGATAAATTAAAAGCACAAATAAAACTTTTAGAAGAAAAGATACAAACTCTAGAAAAAACAAAAGCAGTTAAACTAAAAAAGAATAAATCTGAAGTTAAAATTGGACTTGCATTAAGTGGTGGTGGAGCAAAAGGTCTTGCTCATGTTGGAGTTCTTAAAATACTTGAAGAACAAAATATTAAAATTGATTATATTACAGGTACAAGTATGGGAGCTGTAGTTGCTGCTCTTTACTCTGCTGGATATACTCCTTCACAAATAGAAGATATTTTAATAGATATAAATTGGAATGGATATATAAATGGAGAACTTGACAGTAAAAAAGTTCCTCTTGAAAAAAAATTAAACAGTCATAAATATGCTGCTTCTGTAAGATATGATAAGGAATTTAATCTTTCTCTTCCAAAAGGTTTTGGAAGTACAGAAATGATATATTTAAGATTAAAAAGATTACTTGCCAATGTAGAGGATATAAATAATTTTGATAAATTACCTATTCCTCTAAGAATTGTAGCAACTGATTTAAATTCTGGTAAAGCTGTAGCTCTTTCTCGTGGTGATTTAGCTAGAGCAATAACTGCAAGTGTTGCTATTCCAACTATTCTTGATCCTGTAGAAATAGATGGTAATCTTTATGTAGATGGTTTGATTACAAGAAATCTTCCTGTAGAAGATGTTATTGCCATGGGAGCTGATATAGTTATTGCCAGTGATGTTGGAAATGAAGTAAAAGACAATAAAGACTATAATATTCTTAGTGTTATGAATCAGCTGGTAACAATTCAAAGTGCCTCTTCTACTCAGCAGCAGAGAGAAATGGCAACTATTCTTATTTCACCTGATATTCAATCATATAATGCTACTGATATGAAGAGGGGAAAGGAATTTATAAGTCTTGGACTTAAGGCTGCACAAGAAAAAATAGAAGATTTGAAAAAGCTTCCTAAAAAAGAAAAAATTGTTAAAGACCCTCCTGCTGTTAATAATATCATTATTGAAAACATTCTCTATTCAAATAAATTTTCATATGATAAGCAGGAGATAGTAAATAATCTTTTAGAAAAATATAAAAATAAACCACTGACTGCTGAAGAAATGGAAGATATAATGTTAAAATTATATGGTGTAGATTTCATTAATAAAATTTATTATGAGTTTGAAGGAACAACTTTAGTTCTTGATGCTGATATAAATCCTGCAAATGTTTTTGGAATAGGTGCAAGTTATGCTACTGGTTATGGAACTACTTTTAATATTGGAACTGAACTGTCAAATGCAAAAAAACTTGGAAGCAGCAGTACAATAGATGCACAATTTGGAGATTATCTTGGATTATCAACTCACAATTTCTTCTATTATGGAGTTTCCAATAAAATTGGAATTTTTGCTAATGCAAGTTATAAAGAATCCCCACTTTATTTATATGATGGTACCAAAAAAATAGCAGATTATACCAACAAAGCTTTAAGATTTGAAACTGGAGTCCTTACCCAGTATGATAATCAACTTCTAGCTTCTTATGGTATAGCTATAAATTACTCAAAACTTGAACAGGAAACTGGATTCAATTGGACAGAGCAGTTTGAATATTCTAAAAATTACAGTGAAGCCTTTTTTAAACTGTCTTTGGATAGGCTTGATGGAAGAAGACGTCCTACTTCTGGAGTAAAAGGTGAATTAAACTATGTATGGGGCGGAACATTTGGATCTTCTAAATCAAATTTTTATGGACCTCTTTATCAATTTGATGGCTATGTTCCAATAAATAAAAAATTTAACTTTTCTTATGGATTATATGGTGGGGTTATTTCTGGAGATAATATCCTACTTGATCAGTATATAAAACTTGGTGGTACTAAAAATAATATCCAAAATAAGGAATTCGCATTTTATGGTTACGAAGTGCATCAAAAACTTGTTGATCAGTTTCTTATAGGAAAACTGGGATTAGACTATGAAATATCTCCAAATCTCTATTTAGGTACTAATTGGAATATTGGTACCTACAGAGAAGCTAAAGAAAAAAGTGATGCTATGGATAAAAATAAAACTCTTCTTTGGGAAGATTATCACCAAGGTTTTGCTCTCTCTTTAACTTATGAAACTTTGTTTGGACCTATTGATTTTTCAATATCTAAAGATAATAAAAAAGGAGATGTTATCTCTCAATTCAGTATAGGATATATATTTTAATAAAAAAACATGGATTTGCTTGAAAAGCAAGTAAATCCATGTTTTAATTTATCTAACTATTTTATAAACATTGTCATTATATTTTTTATCCCTGCTCCTACATCTATTCCAAATATAGATTCAGCAATCATTTTTGAAAGTACCACTGTTGTTACTATGAGAAACATTGGTTTTATAAATTTTGTTCCCTTTGTTACTGCCATTTTAGCCCCAATTATTGCTCCAACTACCATTATAGCTGCCATAGAAAAAGAATAGATATATGCAACTTTTCCCATAGATACAAACATTATAACACTTGCTACATTACTGGACAGATTTAATATTTTTGCATTTCCACTGGCATTGGTAAAATCTATCTTAAATATTCTAATCATAGCAAATATAAGAAAAGATCCAGTTCCTGGTCCAAAAAAACCATCATAGAATCCCAAAGCAAAAGCCATGATTATTCCCCACTTAATATTTTCTCCATTTAATCCCTCAAATCTGTTTTCTTCTCCAAGATTTTTATTACGAAGTGTGTATATCAAAACCATAATAAGAAGAACTATAGCTATTGGATAGAGATATTTTGAATCTATCATTACTACTGTTTTTACTCCAAGTACTGCCCCAATAAATGAAAATGCTGCTAATTTTTTCATCAGCTCCCAGTTAATTTTTCCTGATTGAGCAAATTTAGCACTGCTGGCTATTGTAGAACAGCATGCTGCAACCTTATTTGTCCCAAGTGCCACATGAGCTGGAAGCCCAGATGCCAGAAAGGCTGGCAGACTTATAAGTCCTCCTCCACCTGCTATTGCATCAATGAAAGCTGCAAAAAAACAAGCTACTCCTAAAAAAATAAATCCTGATAAATCCATTCCTTCCATTAAACCAAACATTGCTTCACCCCAAATTTAATTTTCTATTTTACATTTAATATTATTACCATATTTTTCTTATTTCATAGCTTTCTACACTATCAATATAAAAATCTATATCTTGATTAAAGTTTCTGATAAAATCTTTTCTTTTCTCGATTTCATTCCATTGTGTGTTCACTTGCTGCCTTAAAGCCAACATTTTTATTTTCAATTCCTTGACTTCTTCAATATTTGGATTTTCTTGGGCGCTAAGTTTATCATATCTTTTTACAAGATATTTATAATTTTTAATATAAAAATCTCTATATTTACTGTCAGAACCCCAATCTCCATCAGGTTTCATCCAAGTATTCAAAGATATCCCTGCTCCTACTCTTCCTCCACTTCCCCAGCCTATCCCTATTCCAGGAGAAACTCCAACAGTAGTACATCCACCTAAAGCTGCCACTATTACCAAGCCAATAATATATTTTGTTGTTTTCATAGGTAACTCCTTGTTGTACTTTTCTTATATTATAAACATAAGCAGACTTTTATTCAATATATTTTTAGTAAAATATTAATAACGAAATTGTATACCATACACTTTTAAAATTTCCTTCAAAATAAAAGGATGATTCAATTATTTTATAAAATAATTGAATCATCCTTAGTTCTTAAATTTATATAAAAGATTTAAGAATTTCCACTTTGCCTGTTATTTTTAATTCTAATCCTGCTGGAATAAAATATGTATCTCCTTTTTCAACGTAATATTCCTTTCCTTCGCATATAATTTTGCCTTTACCATCTAATATAGAGTAAGCTTTAAAATTTTTATTTATTTCATCTTTAAATTCCCCATTAATAAGATATTTATCTATATTGAAATATTTTCCTCTTATTAGTTCCTCTTTTTCTGCTCCTGCTAAAAATATCCTTTTTCTGTTTTTATCAGTAGTTATTTCTACATCTCCCTCAAAATCTATTACATCAAGAGCCTTATCTATGTGAAGCTCTCTAAGTTTTCCATCTACTAATCTATCAAAATCATATATTCTGTAAGTAGTATCTGAATTCTGCTGTATTTCACATATCAGTATAGATCCCTCCATAGTTGCATGAACAACTCCTGGAGATAAGTTTATAAAGTCCCCTTTTTTTACTTTTACTGTATTGAAAAGTCCATCAAATTCCTTTGATTCTACTTTTTCTTTAAATATCTCTTTTGTAATTCCATCTTTGATTCCAAGTATAAGAGTAGCATTGTCACTTGCTTCCATAATATACCAGCTTTCGCTTTTCCCAAATTCACCCTCTACTCTTAAAGCATACTCATCACTTGGATGCACCTGAACTGAAAGTCTGTCATTAATGTCCAGATATTTTATAAGAAGAGGAAATTTACCTTTAAATTTTTCCATTATCTCTTCTCCTAATATATCTTTTCCATATTTTTCTATAAGCTCTATCAAAGATTTTCCTTGAAACTCTCCATTATCAACATATGAAAGTCCTCCCTTATGAGAACTTACTTCCCAAGATTCACCATATAAATCATTATCTGGAAGTTCCATATTTAAAACCTCTTTAAACTTTCTTCCACCCCATACTTTTTTTACAAGATTCTTTTTAAACTTTAATGGATACATTTGTATTCCTCCTGCCTTATATTTTTTCAATTATAAGTGTACAATTTATTTTAAATTTTTTCTATGTATATTTTTTTTCAAAAAAAATTGAAATTTTCTATCTTTATTATAAATTTACTATTTTATTTGCAATAGTTTCAGAAAATACCATATCATGTTCTACAAAAATTATAGTAGGCTGAAATTCTAAAATAAGTTCCTCTATCTGTATTCTTGAGAGAACATCTATAAAGTTTAATGGTTCATCCCATACATAGAGATGTGCTCTCTCACATAAACTTTTTGCTATAAGAACTTTCTTTTTCTGCCCGCCGCTGTATGAACTTAAATCTTTGTCAAACTGCTCCCTTGAAAAATCCATTTTTCTCAATATTGCTCTGAATAAACTCTCATCTATACCACTATTTTTAGCAAAATCTGAAAGTTTTCCTTTAAGAAAATTTGTTTCCTGTGAAACATAAGACATTTTTATTCTGCTTCCTTTAAAAAAATTCCCAGTATAAGTCACTTCTTCTCCCAGTATCAATTTTAATATAGTTGATTTTCCTGAACCATTTTTTCCTCTCAAAGCAATCCTGTCACCTTTTTCTATAGTAAAACTCACATCTTTACATACTTCTTTTTCTCCATAAAAAATAGAAACTTTATCTAAAGTTATCATTCTCTTTGAATGGTATTCTTCAGGTTTTATTTTTAAAGACTCTGAAAGTTCTATATTTTTAAGAAGTTTTGTCTTTTCTTCTAAGGCAGAATTTTGCCTTGCTTCAAGATTTTTTGATTTTTTCATCATTTTAGCAGCCTTAGTCCCTACAAATCCTTTATCTATCATTGCTGGGGCTCTTCCACCATAACTTTTCTTACTTTTCTTTTCTTCTTTTTTATCTGACCATTCTGAAGTTCGTTTAGCTGCCTGTTCCAATCTTTTAATATCCTTCTTTAACTTATAATTTCTGACAATTTCAAAATTATCCTGCATCTCCTTATTAACCTGCCATGATGAAAAATTCCCTTTTTGTATCTCTATATTTGTCTTATTTATTGATAAAATATGATCTATACAATTATCTAAAAACCTTCTGTCATGAGAAATCAGAATAAATCCTTTCTTAGATTTGAGGTATTCAGCAACTATTTCTCTTCCTTCTGCATCCAAATGATTTGTAGGTTCATCTATAAGGAGAAATCTATCCTCTCTCAAAAAGAGAACTGCAAGAAGTATTTTAGTCTGTTCACCATTAGATAGAGTATTAAATTCTCTATACAATACATCTTCTGAAACATCTAAAAGTGATATCTCTCTTTCAAGCTCCCACATCTGATAATCATGATTTAGATTATTTACTATATCTATTGTTTTTAAAGTTTTATCCTTTATTTCAAATGGAAAATATTCAAATATAACTCCACCTGAAATATTCCCTTTATATTCATATTTTCCTAATAAAAGATTTAAAAAAGTAGTTTTACCTCTTCCATTTCTTCCTGTAAATCCTAATTTCCAATCTGTATCTATTTGAAAAGACACATTTTCAAAAATGTTATCTATACTCCCATCATAAGCAAATGTTAAGTTAGATATATTTATAAGTGACATACACATCCCTCCTGTGAAATTAATAAAAGCCGCAAGAAAGTTAATTCTTGCAGCTCATATTATAAAATCACAGAAAAAAACTCTGATAAAAAAGATTTCTGCCTTTATATAATGAGAGAAAAAATGAATTACTTTCCTGCTAAGGCACATCAAAATCAACGGCGATACCGTTTGTCATTTTTTTGATACACCATTTAAAATATTAGCAAGAAATTTTCTTCATTCTTTCACCTCCATTTTTTCTATATTTCAACTTAATTATACATATTTTCCTTTAAAAAGTCAACATTCTCTCATCTTGACTGATTGATTTGCTGTTTTAATAGTTTCTTTCAAATAATTTTTCTATCTTTTCTTTAACTTTATTCATACTAAAAACATACATATAGTTTTTTAAAAATTCAAAATATTCTCATTAATATATTTCTTTTCACAAAAAAAGTGAAAACCATTTTACTTGAATATCTTATGAAAGAAAAGTATACTTAGAATATATTGAGGGAGGTTGAAGTTATATGGCCATGACTAGAGATATTTTAAATCTCATAAAAAACATAACTCAGAACAAAATCAACACATTGGAAGAAAATTCTAAAATTATGGATCTCAGTGAAAGAAGTCTCAGATATAAAATAGATGATTGCAATTATCATTTAAATATACTGAAACTTCCAGAATTAAATATCAAAAAAGGTATAATAACTTTTTCTTCTACACTGGATACAGTAGTAGAGAAAATAAATGAAAATATATATCTTTACAGCTTTTCACAAGATGAAAGAGAAAAAATAATTATTAACTTTTATCTTTTCAAAAATGAACCTACTACTATAGAAGATATAAGCATATTTCTAGGAGTTAGTTCTGTAACTTTAAAAAATGATATCAAACGTATAAAAAAATATTTAAAGACATTTATGTTAAGTCTTTCTAATGAAAATAATAAATGCCTCACTATTACAGGAGATGAGAGAAATATTCGAAAACTTTTATTGGATATTCTTTTAAAGAATTATGATATCACATTCAAAAATGATGAAATAATTATAACAAAAACATATTACCATGGATTTTTTATTCCTTGGAAAGAGATGGATAACTTTTTTGATAAAATTATTACTAATAAAGCATATAAACTTTTAAAAAATATACTCAAAGAAAATAATAAAAATATAAGTGATGAAGCTTTTAAGGTTTTATTTTTCTATATTCTTATACTGCTTAATAGATATCCAAACCATGAAATAATTACAATTAAAAATATGAACTTTCTTTCAAATACACCTGAATATCTGGCAGTAAAAAAATCTCTTACTGAATCTGAATTTTCAGAAGGAGAACTTTTAACACTGACTGAATATTTTCTTGGAAGCAACACTTTCAATTTTGATCATTCATTTTATGGAAACTGGGTGCAGATAGAAACTTTTATAATGCAGCTGATTAAAGAAGTAAGTAAATTTGGATATTCTGGTCTGGATAAAGATGAAACTCTTCTTGAAGGACTTATCAACCATATAAAGCCTGCTATTTACAGAGCTAAAACTGGAATACAGCTGAGCTCAGAAATATACAATGATTTCAAAGAAAGTTATCCTCTGATACTGACTCAGGTAGAGGAAGCGTGGAAAAAATGTGATTTTCAAGGTTTAAATATGTCAAATGAAGAAATTGCATATATAGCAATGCATTTTCAACTTGCTATTAAAAGAGTAAAAAAAAGAGTATTCAAAGATATTCTCATAGTTTGCGGTTCAGGGTACAGCACATCAAAATTTTTAGCAGAAAGTATTCAAGAAAAATTTTCAGTAAATATTGTGGATACTATTCCATATAATTTGCTGGATACTTATAAAAATGTTGAAAATATAGATTTAATTATAACTACTATTACTAATCTGGAAAGTACTCTTCTTCCAGTAGTAACAGTATCTCCAATATTAAGCAAAGAAGATATAAGGAGATTGGAATCACTTCATCTTTCGCAATCTAAAAATAAAATAAAATTATCCAAACTTTTAGAACTTGCAAAGAGAAATGGTATTATACACAATGAAGAAAATTTTATAAAAGATATGAAAAGACACTTCAAAAATGAGATATTAGATGATATTTCAAAATCAAGTTTCTTAAAATTTACTGACATGATCAGTATGTCTAGAATAGAAAAAAGAAAAAAAGCAAATAGCTGGGAAGATGCAATTAAAATGAGTGGAATAAAACTCATTGGGGAAAACATTGTATCAGAAAGTTATCTTGATGAAATAATAGATCTTATCAATAAATTTGGGAGCTATATGGTGATACAAGAAGGAATAATCCTTTCTCATGCCAGAGGAAATGAAAATGTATCTAAAACAGGAATAAGTATTCTTCTATTAGATGAACCTGTAGAATTTCCTGAAAATGAAAAAGTAAAACTTCTCATCACTCTTGCCAGTAAAGATAAGAGAGAACATCTCAACGGATTAATGGAATTTATTAATATATTGAGAGAAATAAATCTTCTGAATACCTTAGAAAATTGCCAAACTATTAGTGAAATTTACATAACATTTAAAAATTTATTTAATTAGGGGGAAACAAAATGGCATTAATAAATGCAAATCGTATTTTATTAAACAAAAGTATGAAAAACAAAAATGAAGCAATTAAGGAAATGGCAAAATTATTTGTTGAAGATGGAATTGTAGACAATTATGATGAATATCTTAAATCTTTGATGGATAGAGAAGCTATTGCTGAAACTGCTGTAGGTTATGAAGTGGGGCTTCCTCATGGAAAAAGTCCAGCTGTAAAATATCCTGCTGTAGCATTTGCTAGATTAAGCAACAATATTATGTGGAGTGAAGAGGAACAGGAAACTGCAAAATTTATATTTATGCTTGCTATTCCTTCAGCTGCTGCTGGAAATGAACATATTAATATTCTTGTAAATCTTTCTAAAAAAATACTGGATGATGATTTCAGAGAACTTTTATCTAAATCTAATGATGTAGAAGAAATAATGAATGCAATAAATAATTAATTTAAATAAAAATATGGGGAGGAAACAAACAATGAAAAAAACTTTACTTGAACTTAGAAAACATCTTTTATTTGGAACTAGCCACATGCTTCCATTTATCGTAGCAGGAGGGGTGCTTTTATCACTAGCTGTTATGATGGGTGGAAAGGGAGCTGTCCCTGATTCTGGACTACTAAAAAATATATCTGATATGGGTATTGCTGGCCTTACTATATTCCCTGCTGTTCTTGGTGGATATATTGCTTACTCAATAGCTGACAGACCTGGACTTGCTCCTGGTATGATTGGTTCTTGGATTGCTGTTCAACAATACAGTACTGGATTCCTAGGAGCTATCATAGTTGGATTCCTTGCTGGATTTATTGTAAACCAGCTGAAAAAAATTAAACTTCCAGCAAGTATGAAATCTGTATCTACAATTTTTATCTGTCCACTGTTTGGGACTTTAATAACTTGTGGTATAGTTATGTGGGTAATAGGAACTCCTATCGCATTGATGATGGCTGGATTAAATGGGTGGCTGACTGGAATGCAGGATGCTAGTAAAGCTGTTCTTGGAGCTATCCTTGGAGGAATGACTGCATTTGATATGGGAGGACCTATTAACAAAGTTGCTACTCTATTTGCCCAAACTCAAGTTGGAGAACATCCTTGGCTTATGGGAGGAGTTGGTATAGCTATCTGTACACCACCTATCGGAATGGGAGTTGCTACATTCCTAGCACCTAAAAAATATACACAGGATGAAAAAGAAGCTGGTAAAGCTGCTATCCTTATGGGAATGATTGGAATTTCTGAAGGAGCTATTCCATTTGCTGTATCAGATCCATTAAGAGTTCTTCCATCTATTGTTGTTGGTGGAATGGTTGGAAATATCATTGGATTTATTATGAATGTTATCAACCACGCTCCTTGGGGTGGATGGATTGTACTTCCAGTAGTTGAAGGAAAAATAGGTTACATTATTGGTACTATTGCAGGAGCTGCTGTCACAGCTATTATGGTAAATACTATGAAAAAACCTGTATCTGAATTAAAAGAAGCTATTGAAGCTGAAAAAGAAGAAGAGGAACTTGAATTAGAATTGGATTTTGATTAGAATATAAATAGGGTTATATGGGGTAAATTAAAATCATAGAAAATAAATAATTTGTAAATAATTTTTGATAAGGGGGAATTATAATGAAAATAGTTGCTGTTACAGCTTGTCCATCAGGGGTAGCTCATACATATATGGCTGCTGAAGCTCTTAAAAAAGCTGGAGAAAAATTAGGGGTGGAAATAAAAGTAGAAACTCAAGGTGGTATTGGTATTGAAAATGTTATTACAGAAACTGATTTAGCAAATACAGATTATGTAGTTTTAACTAAAGAAGTTGCTATTAAAAATGAAGAAAGATTTAAAGGAAAAAAAATAGTAAGAGTTAAAATAGCAGATGCTGTGAAAAAAGCTGAAGATATAGTAAAAAAACTTATTGAACACTATAACTCAAACAACTAATTTGCTTATACTCAACTGAAATATAAAAGTATCCTCAGAAGTTTTATAACTCCTGAGGATATTTTTTTATTAAATATTTTCTGCATTATTTAAATATTCTATTGGATTGAGATACAGCATCTTCCTCCACCCCTGTCTTGAATCATCTTTCAGCCATGGATATGGAATCAATGTCACTATTGAATAGTGAAGATGATGAGGTTTTCCTGCTGCATTTCCAGTATCTCCCACACTTCCTATCTTCTCTCCTCTTCTTACAAAAGAAAATCTTTTTGTATCTATGGTTTTTAAATGGGCATAGTAATGTAATCTCCATTTAGGTCCAAGGACTAATACGACATTTCCTCCTGATTTTAAATTTCCCTCATATATGACAAGTCCTATTGTAGAGCTTAGTACATTTGTTCCAGATTTAGCAAAAATATCTACTCCTTTATGAGTTATAGATTTTCCCCAAGGATAATACCAGAAACTTTTTTGATTATAATCTCTTTTAGTTCCATTCTCTACAGGCATAGAAAATTTTTGAGGTATAATCATTCCACATATCACTATCAGCAGTAAAAATATAAGTATTTTTGATTTTAGTTTCATTATTTTTCCCCTTTTTATTTATTTTTTTCTAAATCAATATCTAGCAATTTTATACAATACTCCTTTTTCAATTTATGATAATATTAAAATACTTAAAGAAAACCTAAATGAAGGAGGCTTTTAATGGATTTTATAAACTTATTTGAAAATTTCAACACTAATGGAAAACTTTTACTGCCAGAAAAAATAATCTCTTTCAAAGATATTCCATGGTCTAAACATCCTGTCTTTGAAGGAGTAGAGTTAAAACATTTACTCACATCAAAAGAAACAGTTGGAGAGTTCAGTTACCATTTAGTAAAAATAGCTCCAAATAAGAAAATTGGAACTCATATTCATGAAATACAACTAGAAACGCATGAAGTAATAGCGGGAAGTGGTATTTGTATAAATTCAGAAAAAAAATTTATATATAAGTCAGGAACTATATCTATTTTTCCAATGAAAATTCCTCATGAGATAATTGCAGATAAAGATGGGTTATATCTATTTGCAAAATTTATTCCAGCTCTTCTTTAAAAAAATGAATTTTATTAACAGAAAATTGATATTCTAAAGGAGTCATTTTTACTATTTTTTTAAAATTTTTTATAAAGTGGCTTTGATCATAAAAACCTGTAGCCAAAGCCACTTCAGATGTCAAAAAAGATTTTTCCAAAAGTTTCTGAGCTTTTCTTATACGATTTTGTATTTGAAATTGATGTGGAGTAAGCCCTATGCTCTTTTTAAATCTCCTTATAAAATTAAATTTACTTGAAAATGCAATTTCTGCCATTTTATCTATACTCAAAATACTTTCTGGGGATATCTCTAAATATTCTTTTATCTTTTCTAAATGTTTATCTCTTTTTTCATTAATATTCCTGTACTTTTCTAAAACTTTTAATCCCTTTAAAAGTAACTCAATCTCTTCCTTATCTATTTTTTTACTCTCTAATATATTTTCTAGTATAGGTTGTATTATCTTCTGAACTCCTGTAATCCCTTCTTCCCTTAATAAGTTTTTATTTATACATATACTTAAAAGAGAATATGGACTTAATGCTTCTATTTCATGAGAAATATATGGTGGTATTATGAATATTTGTTTTAATTTATAATTATAGGACTTCTCTGATATTTTAAGTTTTATTTCTCCTTTTAATATCATTCCAACAATAAAAACAGATACATGATTATGCAAAGGATACGAATATATAGAATTTTCACTGATAATTAATTTTATACCTGTATTCAAATAATGAAAAAAATATATTTTTCCTTTTTTTAACATCTCTTTCTCCTCATATTTTTACTATTATTATGTTTATTATACTAGATATCTTTTAAATTTATTACTGTTATTTATATTTTTACTTTAATATTCTTTCAAATGAAACATATTTTTATGATATAATTATCCTGAAACTGATTGATTATATGGGAGGAGATACTTATATGGAAAATATATCTAATGAGAGTATAAGTCAAAAATATAAAAAAGAAATAGATGAGAAAAATAAAATTATTTCACTTCATGAAAAGAATATCAAAAACTTAAAACTTGATATCAATGAAAAAAATAATTCTATATCAAAACTCAAAGAAGAAAATGAAGAGAAAGACAGGAAACTTAGTAAAAAAAGATTTCAACTTATAATTTGTTCTGTTATTATTATTTTTTTAATTTTTCTTTCTATATTTTTTAAATTATCAGAACCTAAATTAGAAGTTGTTGAAGATGTTGTTGAAGATGTTATTGAAAAAGTTAATTCACAAGAAAGTATTCCTGTTGCTCTTATAGATCAAGATGAGAATAGAGAAGATGAAGAAATGATAAAAACAGAAATTTCTATACCTAAAGAAATTATTCCTGTTATTCCAGCTCTTCCTACTACTGAAAAAGAGGAAAAACAACCAATAGAAACAGTAAAAAATGAAATTTCTATACCTAAAGAAATTATTCCTGTTACTCCAGTTCTTCCTACTACTAAAAAAGAAGAACCAAAACCAATAGAAACAATAAAAAATGAAAATATAAAAATAAATGAGGTTATCTCTTCTAAACCTAAAAAGCTTATATATTCTGAAGATGAGGTTTACACAAATCTTATTTGGAAAGGATATAGAGGAGAAAGGGCAATCTATGAATTCCAGAGAGATAATGATATGCCTCAAACTGGAAAAATTGATGAAAAACTTTTAAGAAAGCTTGGAATAAAACCCAGATTTAAATAGTTTAAATAATAAAACCTTCTAGATTAAATAATATTAATTTAGAAGGTTTTTGACTTTTTTATAAAGTATTTTATAATTTTTTATTTATTTCTTAAATCACTCTCTTTTGGAATATTTCCTTCTGCTGTTATAGCTGTAAATTTTTCAACTGCATTTTCTATTTCTTCATCATTTTCTAAGTTTAATGCTTCATCTAATAAAATTCTAAATACATTTTCAAGCTGATAATCATAATATTTATATTTATTTGTCCATTCTGCCAATCCTTTTAAAAATTCATTTAAATTATCATCTTTTTTCAAAAATTCAGATAATTTTTCTGCATCTTCTATTGTAATTATCTCAAGATTATGTTGTCCATGTACAAAACTATGTGCAAATAACAATGGATATATTGCTTTATTCCAGCCATATTTTTCTACTATGCGAGCAAAACTCTCCTCAAAATAACTTGGTTCCTCATGATCTGGGTCTGTACTTTGAAAAAGTTCTGCATAAAGAAGTACATCCTCCTCATTTGCCAAAGCCAATTCTGTTGCAAAAAATGAACCTCCAGCAGATTCTCCATCCAATGAAACTTCATCTTCTGGCTCATTTAAATCTGTTATTTTTTTCACTATTTTACGCATAAATGGATGTAATTCTTCATATTTCACAGCTTCTTTTGCAAAATATTCTTCTATGACTCCTATTGAATCGTCTTCATCTTCATTTTCAAAATCTTCCCATAAGATATCTAAATACCAATTATAATCATCTTGTTCTGATTCATCAATCCCCTTTAATATTAGTTTCAGTTTCTTTTTAAGCCATTCTTTTGTAAGCTCTGCCATTCTATATCCCTCCTAGCTATATTTATTTCTGTAAGAAAATATTAGCATACTTCCCAGTTGCATACAAGAAATGAACTCTTGCTTTTTGTCACTTCTTAATTGCCAAAGCTTCTCTTTTTAATATTTATAAATAAATTATTTATTTCCCATAAAAAATATACCCAAAATTTTAACAATTTAAATTTTTATATTTTCTTCAATTATAGAAAATACTCTCTTTATAAAAAGTAATTTATCTGCTTTTTTATGAAGAGAGTACTATTATTTTATTATTTTTATTTATTCCAGATATTTTTAGATATTCTGAATTTTACTGTGTATTTTTGCCAATTCCCTCTTATTCATCAGCCAGCCTTTCACTTTTTAATCTTTAGAACTTATATCCCAATCCTGCTCCTACTATCCATTCACCTTTTGTTTTGTTTTTATCTGTTCCATTATGTGAATCTCTTTCCACTGCATAAGTTCCCTTTAGATCAAAGAGCATTCCACTTTCAAGTTCAAGGGTATATTTTGCATTCAGTCCTATACTAAGCTCACTCCTGCTGTCAGTGTACTCTTTCCTTTTTCATGTGGTATTACTTTTTTAAGGTCTATTCCCACTTTTGCTGATGTATAGTCAAATGATTTTGAATCTGTTTCTATTGCCAGAGTTTTATTTCCCTCTTCTGCTCCATCTTGTTTGATATATGTATATGACAATGTTCCATATGGTTCTAAGAATAGATTATCTCCAATGTTATGAGAATATCTTCCATTCAAATAGATATCATATGATATATCATTATAGTTTGATGAATAATTTCTTGTTTCAGTTAT